>NZ_JBEZKJ010000167.1:0-9356 GCF_040651675.1 Streptomyces sp. NPDC048415
TCCGTGAGCTCGTGTCGCCGCACCATACGGGCGTCCTGCCCGGCAAACCACGAGATCCACCCAGCCCACCAAGAGCCATCAGAAATGGCCTAGCCGTACTGGGCCCAGCCCGCCAGGTCCGAGCGTTGGCCGTCTCGCGGGAGCATCCGCAGCCGACCGGGGTGGAGTCGACCAGCCACACATCGTCGCTCCACAGCGAGGTGTCCCGGGCCAGGATCCGGATCATGCTGGTGAGCAGCGAGGACGCGGCGCGCAGCCGCTTGTTGTAGCCGGACTGCTGGGGCACGTAGGGAAACAGGTGGCCAAAGTCCCGCCCGACACGGCGCAGCCAGCGCCGCTCGGAGGTGTAGCCGAGCAGCGCCGACATGACCGCGAGCGTGATCAGCTCGGCGTCACTGAGCGTGGGCACGATCCCAATGGCCGGCCGCCACGGCGCCAACCACGGTGAAGCCTTCAATTCGTCGTCGATTCCGGGCATACAGCGCCGTTGCGAGGGTGTCCAGGTCGTTCGTCACACATCGACGTTGGACGCCCTCGTCTCATATCCGCAGGCGATCCCTTGGACTCATTCACCTAGGGATCGGCCAGCAGGGCCCGGACCAGGCGGATGCGCTGCCGCTGACCCGGGGAGGTTGCGGCCCTGCGCGTCGACGGGGGAGTCCGGTCCGTCCGGCAGGCCCCGGACGATGTCCTGCGCCATGGCCGGGTGCGCTGCGCGACCGATGGTTTCCTCGTCCCGGTCCCGCTTGCCGCGGATCACGTCGCGCAGCGGGCCGGCGAGCAGATCGGCCTCGTTGTCCGCGACCAGGATCCGTCGGCGAACCTGCGTCAGGTCGATCTCGTCGAGGCGTATTGCGCCCCGGTCGCGGCCGGCTCGACGAATCGGCCGAGGCGGTCGACCACCGCCGCGGACTTCGACGGCCCGGCGCTGACCAGTGCGGTCAGTCTTCCGGGCGCCACCTCGACGCCGGATGCCTGATCACGAAGCGTGGACGGCGACACGGGCCCGTCCGAAGCCGCTTCCCTGCCCGCGGAATCGGGCTCCAAAGCCAGGAAACGCATGACTGTGCGGGCAGCGACCAGTCCGCGGCCGAGATCGTAGCCGCCCTCGATGAAGAACGAGACCGGCACGACAAGGACCGCAGCGTACCCGTAGACCGCGACCAACTCGCCGACACTGATGGCCGCTTGAGACATCCGGGCTGCCAGCCAGGTCACGGCGGCGGATGTCGTCGGTCTCGGGCTTGAAGGCAGCACCCCAGTCGGTGATCCGCTTGCCGGCGAGGTCGCCATCCAGCTGTTTCCGGCGAGGTCGAGCATGCGGTCGTGGCGCCGGTTGTTGGTTGCGTCGACCTCATGAAGGATCGTCAGGGCTGCCTGGTCGACGCCGATGCCGGGCTGCGGCCGACCCGTGCCCGGTTCACCGGTGTGAGGAAGGTGCGGTCGCGGCGTCGGCGTAGCGGCGGGCCAGGCGTGCGAAGGCGTCTTTGAGTTCTGCGGGGCCGACGACTTTGATGTCGGCGTCGAACCTGCCGAGGACGGCGGCGAGGGCAGGCCATGACCACGAGCCCAGGATGAGTCGGCAGCGGTGCGGCCCGAATTCCTCGACGACTGCGTCGTGGACGTGCGGGGCCACGTCGGCGGCGGGCAGGCCGAGGATCACCTCACCGCGGCAGGGCCAGTCGCCGGAGCCGTCCGACCCCTGGAACCTGCCGGCGACGAAGGCGGCCACGTCGCCCCCGGGCAGTTCGCGCGGGATGAAACGCGGGCCGGTGGGAGTGCGCGGGGTGATCCGGTCGGCGCGGAAGGTGCGCCAGTCCTCGCGGTCGAGGTCCCAAGCGACGAGGTACCAGCGTCCGCCCCAGGTGATCAGGTGATGGGGTTCCGCCCGGCGCGGTGGAGACGCGTCGGTGCTGTTGTCGCCGGCGCCCCGCGCAGATGCGGAGGAGTAATCGAAGCGCAGCGTCTCGCGGGCGTGGACGGCGGCGCTGAGTGTCATGAGCACGGTGCTGTCGGCCTGCGGGGCCGGGCGGGTCGTGGGCCGTTCGACGGCGGTGACGTGGAGGGTTTCGATCCGGTGGCGCAGCCGGGCGGGCATGACCTGCCGGACGGTGGTCAGCGCGCGGGCCGCGGCTTCCTCGATGCCGGCGCCGCTGGTGGTGGCGATCTGGAGTGCGATGGCCAGGGCGACAGCCTGCGCGTCGTCGAACAGCAACGGGGGCAGCTGCGTGCCGGCGCCGAGCCGGTATCCGCCGTCCGGGCCCTTGCTGCTCACGATGGGGTAGCCGAGCTCGCGCAGGCGGTCGACGTCGCGGCGCACGGTGCGCGGGCTGATGTCCAGCCGCTCGGCCAGCAGCGCCCCTGGCCAGTCCCGGCGCTCCTGGAGCAGGGAGAGCAACGACAGCAGCCGCGCGGAAGTCTTCTGCATGGTCTCCATGGTGCCCCGAGAAGCGGCCACACCCTGACCGCTACTGGTGCGACTGTAGTCCCCGAACCGGGCCGGACCCGGGGCCGATGCGCCTCACGGGCCTTGGAGCAAGTGCCGGCACGCGTGACCATCCAGCTCTGTGTTTACAAGAGGCGAGGAGCCCATCATGTCCGTCAACGCAGTGACCCACCTGAACTTCCGAGGCGACGCCCGCGCAGCACTGACCTTCTACCAGTCCGTCTTCGACGGGCACCTGGCCGTGGTCACCTACAAGGACGCCGGAAACGTCCAGGACCCGGCGGAGGCGGACCAGGTGATGTGGGGCCAGGTCGCCGCCGACAACGGATTCCGGGTGATGGCCTACGACGTCCCCTCGAGCCAGCCGTGGGACCAGGGCGAGAACGCGTTCTTCCTCTCGCTGCGCGGCGAGACGGCCGACGAGGTCACCGCGTACTGGGAGAAGCTCACCGAGGGCGCAACCGTCCTGCAGCCGCTGCGCCCCGCCCAGTGGGCGCCCCTCTACGGCATGCTCAAGGACCGCTTCGGCGTCACCTGGGTCGTGGACGTCGCCGTCGAATACAACGCGGGCTGATCACCGGCTCGGGCGGCGGTCACCCGCCGCCCGGGCACACCGCCCCGCCGCCCGTTTCACCAGGTCGTCAGTGCGACTCGGTCGAAGACATCGAAGACAAGGACACCGTCATGACGACGCGTGCGCTGGGGCGGACCGGAATTCAGGTCAGCCCCTACTGCCTGGGCACCATGATGTTCGGCCAGATGGGCAACCCCGACCACGGCGAATGCGTCAGGATGGTCCACCGCGCCCTGGATGCGGGGGATCAACTTCATCGACACCGCCGACGTGTACGGGCCCGACGGCGAGTTTGAGGAGATCGCCACTGGGCGCGGCTCATCGTCTCCACCCAGTCCCGGCCCTGCTTGACCAGCTCGTCGTAGCGGTCCCGGGTCACACTGCCGACGTTTCCGGACATCCGCACCCACCCCCACGGGCGGCGGCGCGGCATCCTTCATGCCGTCAACTCGCCGGTAGTATCCGTCATTTGGCACCATCCGACGGCCGCAGGCCGCCTGCCAGGGCGCACAACCCCGGCGCGTGGAGCGTTCCCGGCCCGGTGCAACGCGCGGCCTCACACCCCACCCTGTTCCGCGCGCCGCCGGTGCCAGGCCCGTCTGCGGCAGCGGGGAGAGCAGTACCGTGCCGAGGCAGGATGTTCCACCCCGACCGTCCAACTGGCGCCGCACTCCGGGCAGTCGGCGGTCCTTGCGGCCTGGATCGCCTCGGTCCTCGCTCGCGTCCGCCGCAGCCGGCGCCAGTCCCGCGAACGGCAGGCCGACGAGCAGAACACCGCCGTTGACTTCACCGACGGCATCAACGGACCACCACACCCGCGACACAACCGAGGGGCCGCCTTACGGGCCTCGGCCGCGGCCAGCCGCAGCCGGACAACCCCCTGACTGCCCATACACGCCACCGTACGGCCCGTGACGGTGCCCGGCACAACCGCAGCCTTGATGACGTGGCGGCTAACTTGTCCGCTTCCTGCTCATCCGACTGCCAGGAAAGGGTGAAGCGCCACCCTGCTACTGCAAGTTGAGCTTCTCGCGGGCTGCCACCACCCAGCGCAGGACGCGGTCGGATTCCGTCCTCTCGGCCAGTTCCGTGGCCTCCTTGAGGAGAGCTGCCGCCTCGTCCCGCTGATTTTGCTCGGCGGCGAGCTGCGCGAGTGCGATCAGGTTTGCCGCCGCTCCTGGCACGAACCCGAGCGCGCGGCGCAGGCGCGTGGACTCCTCGAAGTGCCCTCGTGCCGCGTCCAGCCGTCCGGCCATGTGCTCAGCGAAGCCGAGGTGTCGAAGCACGTAGGACATGGTCAGCTGGTCATCGGCTTGGGTGGCGAGATCGAGGGCGCGCGTGAAGGCGGGCAAGGCCGTCCGTGTGTCGTCGCGGACCACCTGGTGGAAGGTGCCGACCCAGAACAGTGCCTCGCCCTCGCCCCGCCCATCGCCGATCCGTCCGTACAGCTCTGCTGCCCGCTGGAAGAGCTCCAGCTCGCGTGCCTCCTCGACCCGCTCGTCGAGGAAACGGGCATGGATCAGGCGGCCACGGGCCAGGGCGAGGTCTGCCTCGACCGCATCGAGGCCCAGGTCGGCGGTGGCCAGTGCGCCGCTGTCACCACCGAAGACGGCTCGCTCGTAGAGGACTTCAGCCTGCTTGATTCGCGTATCCGCAGTCATGCGGTGATCGTACGATCATCGGCACGTAGTGCGACGGAAATTGCGACCACCCCTCCGTCACCGCCGACCTGCAACGTCCCCGAGCGGGAGACGCTCCAAGCAACAAGCCCCTGGCCTGTACAGGGTTGAGACATCGCAACCCGTTCGAGACGAGCTCACCTTGTCATGCAGGCCTCAGACACAGGCTCTGAGCACCTCGCACGCGAGGGCACCGGCTCCGGTGACCGTCACCATCGCGCGGCCGGAGCCCCCTGATGCCACGTCAGGACGCCGGACGAGCCACACCGCTCAATGGGTGGCCCGTCGTCAGTGGGCGGTCGCCGAGGTGACAGCCGCCCGCGCCTCACGTTCCACCAGCGCGACGCCGTCCTTCATCGACGTGTTGCCGTCCGAGAGGACGGCGACGAGATAGTGGTGTCCGCTCGCCGTGATCCGGCCGACGCTGTTGACGTCCCACAGCCCGGTCGTGTTGCGCTGCAGCCAGCCGTTCTTCAACGCCCATCCGGAGCCGCCGGCCGCGGAGACGCCCCACGCCTGTTCGCCGATGACGCGCGTCATCAGCGTACGGAGGTAGCTGCGCGACGCGGCGTTGAGCGCCGTGGACCCCGCGGGTGAGGCGGGGCGGGTGTCGAACACCGCGCGCAGCAGCCGTATCTGGTCGCTCGCCGTCGTCCGCGTCAGCCCCCACTTGACGCCGGGGCCGCCCTTGGTCGATGTCAGTCCCAGCCGCTTGTTCGCCGCTTCCAGGCCCGGCGCCAGACCGATGCGCCGCCACAGCGTGTTCGCCGCCGTGTTGTCGCTGCGCCTGATCATCGCCTCCGCCTGGGCGCGCTCCTGCGTGGTCAGGTCGTGTCCGCTGTCCTGTGCCTGGAGCAGCGCCGTGGCGAGGATGTCGACCTTGACGATGCTCGCGGTGTCGTAGGGGGTGTCGTCGCCGTAGACCGCGGGCTCCCGGCCCGTGCCGTCCAGGTCGACCACCGCGGCCGTCACCCGGGCCTTCCCCTGGGGCTGCGCGACCGCGAGGGCGACGGCCGTGGCGGTGCCGGGCCCCATCGACGCCGACGCCGGGGTCGCGGCCGCGGGTGCGAGCGAGCCGGCTGCGAAGAGCGTCGCCAGCGCGGCCGCGAGCACGCCGGCGCGGACGGCGGCGTGTCCGCCGTGCGGCCTGCGACTTCCCGCACGCTGCGGGTGCGGCAGGGGGGACGGTCGGTGCGGCATGGTGACGGGCCTCGGCAGTTCGTGGGGGGCGGGACGGAACTGCGAAGGTATATAAAACGCCCGCCCCGCGAGGTGACCGCCGCCACGACAGGGCCCATTGGGTACGAAATGTGGCGAGAAGCACAGGCTCGGGCGGGGGTGATTCCATGCCGTGCTCGGGGTGCGGCGCCGCGCTCCTCGCGGTGGGCGTCATCGCGATCCTGGGCCAGGTGAGGCCCGGCCGGGCGCGAGTCGTAGTGCGTCCACGTGCCTCAACTCCCGCACCACGAGCAGCGGCCGGCCTCGCCGCGCCTTCGAGGACCCTGCCCCGGTGCCCGTCAGCCATCCCGACGGCTTTGCCATCCCTTTACAACTCACCCCGTCGCTGCCTCGTCTCTCCGCTCGATCCGTAACTCAGCCCGCCGCCGCACCGGGCGGGCGACCGACGAAAGAGAGCGATTCATGCGTCGAACTGTCCTCAGAAGCTGTGTCACATCCTCTTTTCGCAGGCCACGGGGGCGTGAAGGAGGATGGTGATCCGGTTTGCCGTTCGGTTGGGCGCCGATGGTCGCCGTTCCGAACGGCAGCGGCAGCGCGTTGGTCTTCAGGTGGCTGCGAGGTGGCTGGCAACGCCTCGGTCTGGCGGCGAGGGCGGCCCAGGCGCGGGACATGAGCACTCATGACCAGGCGAATCACCCGCCGACCCTCCCACAGGAGCGGGCAGCTGGCCTCCCGCGAAGCCGAACGGGACTGATCGTTGTCAAGGACACGGTCATCACCTTGGCCCGCGCCGGCCCGAATTGCGGCCCCGAGCACCACTGCCCGCGTACGGCCTTTGCTCCCCAGGTGGGGAGCGGTTCAGAGAAGTTTCTGCGGGGCCTGGAACTGATCGACAGGGGCGACGTTGCATGCCGCCTTGGGCCCACCGAGGAGGTGACCGCCGATGCCCTCACCTTCGGGGAGCGGCACGAGGCAACGGCCATCAACGTTGATGAGCGGTGCACCGTAGGTGTTGAGGATGCCACCGGCATCTCCCGCGATGGCGGGGGTGCCGTTCCCGCCATCATCGGCGGCATGGGCGGAGGTTGGTAGGGCCACCGCAAGCAGTGCGGTCGCGGCGAAGGTTCCAAGGAGAGCGGTCAAGCGCCGGATCTTCATGACCTGACAACCGCCGAGTCGGTGGAACAGTCACGGGAGGTTCAGACACAGCTTCTCAAGGGCCGGCGCGACGACGTCGTGCCGGCCACCAAGGTCAACGGCCTGATGGGCCAGGACCCCAACCGCCGGGGCAGCTCCCGGCGCTGGATCGTCACGGAGGTCGAGCACTCGCTGCGCCGCCCGGGAACCGACCATATCGACCTCTACCAGGTCCACCACCCCGACCCGGCGACCGACATCGAGGAGACCCTCTCCGCCCTCACCGACCTCGTCCGCAGCGGCAAGGTCCGCTCCCTCGGCTGCTCCAACCTGCCGCCCTCGCAGATCGTCGAGGCGCACTGGGTGGCCGAGCGGCGCGGGCTGGAGCGGTTCCGCACCGAGCAGCCGCCCTACTCGATCCTCAACCGTGCCATCGAGCGCGAGGTGCTGCCGGTCTGCGAGCGCCACGGCATGGGCACCCTGATATGGAGTCCGCTGGCCATGGGCCTGCTCACCGGCCGACACCGCAAAGGACGCCCGTCCGACGCACACGCCGCACGCATGCACTGGGTGCCCCAGCACATGACCGACCAGCGCAAACTGGACGCCGTCGAGCAACTCCTCCCGCTCGCCGAGCAGGCCGGTCTGCCGCTGACCCACATGGCGATGGCGTTCGCCATCACCCACCCCGCTGTCACCGCAGCCATCATCGGCCCCCGCACCATGGCACACCTCGACGACCTGCTCGCGGGCGCGACGACCACACTCGACGACGATCTCCTCGACCGGATCGACACTATCGTCCCGCCGGGCACCGATGTCGGCCCGCTTGATGTCGCCTACGTGCCCCCAGCCCTCACCCAGGCGGCACTGCGGCGGCGTAAGGCCGGGGAGCGGGCGGCGGTGAGCGAATGACCGTCCTGACCGACAGAGCGCTGGGACGAGCGACACTCGCCCGGCAACTGCTGCTCGACCCGGCCGACATGCCTGTCGAGGACGCCGTCGCCCACCGCGGCGGTCTGCAGGCACATCAGCCGCAGGAACCGTTCGTCGGACTCTGGTCGCGGCTGCACGCTTTCGACCCGTCGCACCTTCCGGTCTGCTGATCGGACGGCGCGTCGTGCGGACCCATCTCATGCGCCGCACCATCCACCTCGTCACCGCCGACGACGCCCTGGCCTGGCGGTCCCGCCACGACACCATGCTGCGCCAGCGGGTTCTGGGAACCTACCGCCGCGAACTCGCCGGGGTCGATCTCGACGAACTCGCCGCGGCGGGCCGGGCGGTGATGGCCGACGCCAAGCCCCGCACCATGAGCGAGCTGGTGCGGGCCGTCGAAGGGCGGTGGCCGACGGCGGGGCGGCGCGCGCTGGGCGAGATGCTGATCGCCGCCCTGGTCCCCGTCGCGCAGACCCCGCCACGCGGGCTGTGGCGCACCAAGGCCGGAGTGCGCAATGTCCTGCTCTCCGCCTGGCTCGGCCGTGAGATCGCCCCGCCCGACCCGGACGACTTTGACCCGGTCGGCCAGGCCCTCGTACGGCGCTACCTGGCCGCGTACGGCCCCGCCACCTCAGCCGACCTGCGTGCCTGGTGCGGCCTGGCCGGGCTGCCCGCTGCGGTGGCCGCGATACGCCCGGAATTGGTCAGCTTCCGCGACGAGCACGGGCGGGAATTGCTGGACCTGCCTGACGCCCCGCGCCCCGGCCCCCACACCCCTGCCCCGGTGCGGTTCCTGCCGGCCTTCGACAGTGCGCTCCTCGGCTACCAGTATCGCGGCAGGATCATCGACGACGCCCACCGCGGCCTGTCGGTCGCTGGTGAGCGCGTCGTCCTGGTCGACGGGCGGGTCGCTGCGACCTGGAACGTCGACCAGGACGCCACCGTCACCGTCACCCCGCTGCGCCGCCTCACCCCAGCCGAACGCTCCGAGGTGGCCGAACAGGGGCAGGCACTGGCCTCACTCCTCTCAGACAAGGACAGCGATCGCGCCGAGATCGCAGGATCCCCCGACTGACCGCGACCTCGGGCCGTCTTCGCGAACCCTGGCCCTGTTCGCGGGTGCGACAAGCCGCTGTGCATGACGTCCAGGCAGTTGCGCAGACCGTTCGGGGAACGCTGTAGCAGTGGCGTACGCGGGCTCCCGCCTCGAACGAGGCGGCCATCAGTGAACTGCTCGCCTACGCAGCCCGAGACGTCGCCTCCAGCCGGTAGCGTCGTGCTGCGCAGCTGCGCACCGGTCAACTAGATGTGGTGTCTCAGAACGTTGGTTCCACGGCGTCCTCGAAGGTGAGCTGCTGCGGGATCGTGTCGAGTGGCTTCGGTGGCTGGTCGAACACGATGC
>NZ_JBEZKJ010000168.1:0-9329 GCF_040651675.1 Streptomyces sp. NPDC048415
GCCTGCCTCCAGCTTCAACCGGTCCCTGCGAGGACCGGCGGCGGGCCTCTCATCCCGCGAGATCCATCAGCGCCTCGTGGCGCACAGCCGAGTTCGTCGATGCAGAGCGGGTCGACCCGGCCGTAGCGGGCGATGGTCTTGGGCAGTTGCTTTTCGTCGGCCGCCTCGACCAGCTCGTTGGCGAGGTTCGTGGTGAGGACGTAGCGGACTCGGAAACCGGCCGTCGCAGCCTCGGTGCCGAGGGCGATCAGCAGGTGGGACTTTCCTGTGCCCGAGTGGCCAATCAAGCACAGAGGCTGGCCTTTACGGACCCACGCGCAGGTGGCGAAGGTATGGACGGCGCCGGTGTGACATGGGAATTGGCCTCGAAGTCGGAGTCCCGCAGGAACTTCTGGCGAGGGAATTCCGCGGAGTTGATGCGCGTCTCCGACCGGCACCGGTCCCGGTCTTCACACTCGGCCATCAAGGGCTCGGCCAGGAAACCGCGATAGGTCATCTGTTCGCGCTCGGCGGCGTCGGCCGTCGCGCTGTACTGGCCCCGGATGGTGGGCAGCCGCAGCCGCAGCCGCAGCACCGGCAGGCAGTGTCGACGGCCGCGTCAGCGGCCTGCCGCCGCCAGGCTCAACGGGCCAGGGTCCAAGCCGAGGCGGGAGACTTGAGGACGGCCTGGTGGCTGGCATCGGGGATGCTTGTCCCGACCGAGTGCGACAGCTACCTCCCGCGCTTGGCGAGCCAGGTCACGAACTCATGTGCTGCCACCGGGATCGGTACGGATGGGCGGCTGCCGCTCGGGCCGATAGCGGTCCGGGCGGCGGGCCGAAGTACGTCGAGGCTTATGTTCTTTCCTGACTACTGCACCGCCCTTCCCTGGGCGAAAGGGAAGTGTAGGAGCCTGAGTGGGGGAGGGGCCTGGCTGCAGCGGCCGTGACTACGGGTTGTCCGGTGCGTAGGGATTCGTAGGCGGCCAGGACAGTTTGGAGGGTGCGCAGTCCGGTCTCGCCGTCGGGGTGGGCCCGCTGGCCGGTGCGGGCGGCGGCGAGGAAACTGTCGAGCATCGCGGCGTCGAGGTTGATGGTGCCGGGTTCCCACCGAGGCGCGGCCTGGACGGCGTCGTAGCCGTCGAGGAGTGGCGGGAAGGCGTCGAACTCCACAAGGGCGCGCTGCCCAACGCAGGTGAGGGTCAGGCCGCCCCAGGTTGGGTGGGAGGAGGGGTGGCTCCAGCTGCAGTCGATGGTGGCGACGAGCCCGCGGGCGTAGGTGAGGGTGAGCAGGCCGGCGGATTCCACATTCGGTTCGTCCTCGCCAGGCGCTGTGAGGAGTGTGTTGGCGACGGCGTAGACCTGTGTGGGCTGCTCGCCGTCGAGGAGGAAGTCCAGGAGATCCGCGATGTGCACGGTGTGGTCCATGACTGCGCCGCCTCCTGCGAGGGCGGGATCGGCGAACCACGGGCGATCCAGGCCAGGAACTGAGGAGTTGTTCACGCCGTGAACGCTGAGGAGGGATCCGATCGAGCCATCGCCGAGGGCGTGTCGCAGTGCTGTGAAAGCCGGGTGGAAGCGAACCGGGTATGCGGTCATGAGGCTGACGCCGGCCTGCTCACAGGCTTCGATCATGGCGCGTGCGTCATCTTCCGTGGTGGCCAGTGGTTTCTCGCACAGGATGTGTGCGCCTGCGGCGGCGGCTCGTTCGACAAGCTGCCGGTGTCGTGTGTTCTCGGTGGTGACGATGACGGCTCGAGGGCGCTCGGCGAAGGCCTCCTCGTAGCCGGCGCGGTAGGTGACGCCCAGTTCATCGGCCAGGGCCTTGCCTCGCTTCGGGTCTCCGGGCGGGGCGTCGGGGTCGGTGGTGATGAGCTCGATGTCGCTACGGTCGCGCAGCAGCTCTATGTACGTTGCGGCGTGAACATGGGCGAAGGACAGGACGGCGACCTTCATCAGTGGCTTCCTTCCATGGGCTGCTGCGCAGCTGCGTCTTCGACCGCAACGGCCAGGCCGGTCGCTGTGGACTGGCGCGCGGCGGCGGCGATACGGACGGCTGCAACACCGTCCGATGCGTTGACACGGGGGGCCGGACCGCCCTGGAACGCGGCGGCGAACTCGCGGATCTGAGTGGCGAACGGGTCCTCGCCGAAGTCGCCGCTGGGAACGCCGTCGGCGTCGGCGCCGGTTTTGCCGATCAGGCGAAGAGAGGGGTGGGCGAGGGAGTCGTGGGTGAGGGTGCCGTTGGATCCTGCGACGTGGAAGGTGTAGCGGAACGGTGTGGCCGGTGGTGCCCATACGCCCAGGACTTGGGAGATGACCCCGGAGGTGTGGGTGAGGGTTGCATTGCCGACGGCCACGGCCCCCTCGGGTGCGGGAGCGGTGAGGTGGCCGCGCTGGGTGGCGTGGATGGTGACGACTTCCCCGAAGAGCCACCTGGCGATGTCCATGTCGTGGAGCATCTGGTCCGTCAGGATGCCACCGGAGAGCGCGGTGTCCGCGAACCATGAACTCCACGTCGGATAGCGGCCGGTTCGCGTGAAGCGGGCGACCGCAACACGGCCGAGCGCACCGGAGTTGATGGCGTCGCGGAGCCGGACGTAGGCGGGGAAGAACCGTACGACGTGTCCGGGGTACAGCTGACGACCTGCCTTCTCCGCGGCGTGCATCATCTCCAGTGCCTCCGCCGGGGCGAGCGCCAGCGGCTTCTCGCACAGCACTTCCGCCCCCGCCTCGAAGGCGGCCAGAGCGATATCGCGATGGGTGGCGGTGGGCGTGCAGATGTCAACGACCGTGGCCCACGCCAGCGCCTCTTCGAGGGTGGAGACCTCGGTGATTCCGAACTCCTCAGCAAGGCGGGCGGCCTGGCCGTCGGTCGAAAAGACGCGCACTCGTGCCCCGAGGGCGATCCAGGCCGGCAAGTGGGTCCGCGCGATAAAGCCGGCACCGATCATGGCTACGTCGAGCCTCTTCATCCGTCAACCTCCTGGTCGTTGCTTCCCCGGGCCACTGTCTTCGCGTTGATGGAGCTGCGTATGCGCTGCAGGTGGCGCGGGATGAGATTGGGAACTGTCCAGCGCGCTCCGGCGCGGGTGAGATCAGCTGCGGAGGCCGTAGTGGTGACACCTACGATGTCTCGCACACCGGCAGCGACCAGCGCGTGGATCCCCGAGGGCGAATCCTCGAAGGCGAGGCACTGTTCAGGCCGCGCCCGCAGGGCTGCGCAGGCCCTCAGGTAGCCCTCGGGCGATGGCTTGCCGGAGGTGATTTCCTCGGCGGTGATGATCACGTCGATCAGGTCGTGCACACCGAGGACGTCTTTGAGGAGGTGCTGGGCCCACTGAGCTCCGGCACTGGTCACCACAGATATGCGGTACTTCACGCGCAGCCGCCTGATGAGAGCGGCGGCGCCGGGCACGACCGTCACGTTGCCGGCATGCTCCAGTGTGAAGGCGGTCATGGTGGCGAGAGCGGCGGCCGCGTCTGTACCTGTCCAGGGGCCCGGCACGCCCGCGATGACGTCGCTGGGGCGTCGTCCCATGTAGTGCTGCTCGTAGTCGGCGTCGGTGACGGCCACGCCCCACGTATCGAAGAACCCTTGCCAGGCCCGGCGGTGCACCTCCTCGCTGAACACCAGGGTGCCGTCCAGGTCCATGAGGACCGCCTCGCACGCCGGGGCGGACCTTCGTGTCAGGCCGAAGCCGGCGGCCGTCACGACGCGGTCCAGCTGAACATGAGTGCTCCGGCCTGGATCGGGCCGGTGGCGGCGGGCGGTCGCGCGGATCCGGACTGGTAGTCGAGCACGTCGACAGTGCATATCGCTGACATGCCGTGGGGTCGGACCGCGGCAGGGCCGAGCGCCGCGAGGGGCCCGGACAAGGGGAGGCAGACGGCGAGACTCACAGCATCTCCTTGATGTCCTCAGCCAGGCAGTCAGCCTCCGCGCCGACGACGACCTGCACGACACCGGCCGAGACGAGGACCCCGAGAGCTCCTGCCCTCCTGAGGGCATCGACGTCGACGGCGTCCGCGTCGTTTACCTCGGTGCGGAGCCTGGTGATGCAGGCTTCGATGTCAGAGATGTTCTCGGCTCCGCCGAGCCCCTCAACGATCAGCCACGCTTTGGACATGACTGGCCCCTCCATATGGATCACCGTGTGGTGGATGCAGCGCAGCACAGCGCTCCAAACTGGTAATGACCAGTTAATGCCAGACAGTACCTCTCAGTGCACCGCTGTGCAATGCCCGATAGGGGAGGAAGGCAAGGCAATGTCATGCCCGCGTCAAAGTCGGCACGTGAGTCGGGTGTGCGCTCGCCTCGGGAGTTCCCGAGGCTGCCGAATCACCGGTCGGCGAGCGTCATGTGCAACTGGTACCGGTCGGCCCGGAACCATGAGTACGCGTGCTCAATGGCGTGATCACCGCTGTAGGCGATGCGGTCGAAGGTCATGACGGCAGCGCCCGTGCGGATGCCCAGCAGGGCGGCCGTTTCCGATGAGGCCGGCCCGGCCCCGACTGTCTGCTCCGCGCGGTCGATGGGATAGCCGAAGCGTGTGTCCAGGGTTTCGTAGATGGAGCTCGTGAAGTCCACGCTGTCCAGCTCCGGCAGTAGATCGGCGCTGTACCACGCGTCGTCGATGGAGATGGGCGTGCCGTCGGCAAGCCGCAGGCGCCGGACATGCCATGCCTGCTGCTTCTCCGTCATCTGGAGTACTGCGGCGGTGGCGGGAGATGGGGCGTCCTGGTTGATGGACAGAACCACGGTGCCCGGCTTCAGGCCGAGGCGGCGCATGTCCTCGTGAAACGAGGCCAGGCGCAGCTCAGAGCGGTGCGCCCGCTCGGCCACGAAGGTTCCGCGCCCATGAACGCGGACGGCCAGGCCGTCGGCCACGAGCTGGCCGAGCGCTTCGCGCACCGTCACGCGGCTGACTCCATGGTCGACGCACAGCTGTCGCTCACTGGGCAGTGCCTCGCCAGGCGACAGCTGGTTGGTGCACATGTCAACAAGGATCGCGTGGAGCTGCGCGTGCTTGGGCACCATGCTCTTGCCGACAATCTGCCGTGTAGCCACTGCGGCCCTACTTTCGGTCCAGGGGAGGCCTCAGCCTCCCATACTGGTTATTACCAGTATGCGTCACGTGTCCACCTTACCGTTCAGTCGTCGGCGGCGGGCCGTGCTGTGGGCCGGGCTTCGCCGGTCTCACCAGTGGTGCCCTTCATTTCCGCGGTGCCAAACCGTCGTAAGCATTGACACTCGCGCGGCCGCAGGGACATGCTACCTGCGAACTGGTCATGACCAGGTGATACCGGTCACGTCCACTTGCATGGCAGTCGCCCCGGGCTGGCTCCGCCCGGCTCCTCTTGCGCTCCCGCCCCTCCTGCACACCTTTTGAGGTCGTCATGAGCACCCGTACATCTCCATCCGCCGGCCGCCGGACGGGCCTGGCGAGCCTGCAGAAACTCGGCCGCAGCCTGATGCTGCCGATCGCCACGCTTCCCGCCGCTGGACTCCTGCTGCGGCTGGGGCAGGACGACGTCCTGGGTCGCGTCCCCGCACTCCAGGACACCGCACACGTCATCTCCGCCGCCGGTGGGGCGCTGTTCACCCACCTGCCGCTGATCTTCGCAGTCGGCATCGCCATCGGATTTGCGAAGAAGGCTGACGGTTCCACCGCGCTGGCCGCAGTCGTGGGGTATCTCGTACTGGAGGGCGTCTTCACGGCGATGTCGCCCATCGTCCTCAAAGGCCAGAAGGACCTGGCCGGGGCGCAGGCCGTGGTCAACTTCGGCGTCCTGGGCGGCATCGTCATCGGCCTGCTCGCGGCGATGCTGTGGCAGCGCTTCTACCGCACCATGCTCCCGCCCTATCTGGGCTTTTTCAGCGGACGCCGTCTCGTTCCCATCCTCACGGCCGTGGCCGCTCTTGTTATCGGCGTTCTGATGAGCCTGATCTACCCCCTGTTCAATGACGGCCTGACCTCAGTCGGTGAGGCCGTCGACGCGAACAGCGTCGTCGGCGGCGCAATCTACGGCACCGCGAACAAGCTGCTGATCCCCCTCGGCCTGCACCACATCCTCAACTCCGTGGTCTGGTTCATCCTTGGCGACTACCACGGAGCCCACGGCGACCTGAACCGCTTCTTCGCGGGCGACCCCCAGGCCGGCATCTTCATGACCGGCTTCTTCCCGATCATGATGTTCGCGCTTCCGGCCGCAGCTCTGGCCATCTGGCGCGAAGCCCGACCCGAGCACCGCAAGGCCGTCGGCGGCATCATGCTCTCGGCCGGACTCACCAGTTTCCTCACCGGCATCACCGAGCCGATCGAGTTCTCCTTCCTCTTCGTCGCCTGGCCCCTCTACCTCGTACACGCCGTGCTGACCGGCACCTCCCTCGCTCTGGTCAACGCCCTCGGCATTCACCACGGATTCACCTTCTCCGCCGGACTCATCGACTACGTCCTCAACTGGGGCAAGGCCACCCATCCTCTGCTGCTGATCCCCATAGGTCTGGCCTACGCCGCCATCTACTACATGCTGTTCCGGTTCGTCATCCGCCGCTGGAACCTGCGCACTCCCGGCCGCGAGGAGGAGAACCCCGATACCACCCAGGAACGCCTGCGAGAACCCGCGGCCTGACACCAACGTCCCTGAACAGCCCGTCGAAAGGAATCGCCCATGGCGCAGCGCGTCGTCTCCCTCGGCTCACGCAGCGGCCTGCACGCCAGGCCCGCCGCCACCTTCGCCAAGGCCGCCGCCCGGACACCGGTCCCCGGGACCATCGCCGTCGACGGCAAGCCACCGGTCCGCGCCGGCAGCCCGCTGGGCGTCATGACGCTCGGCGCCGGCCATGGCGACCAGGTCATTCTGACTGCAGCCGGAGACCAGGCCCAGGCCGTCCTGGAAGAGCTGGTAGCCCTGCTGAGCAAGGAGCTCGACGCGTGAGCGACTCCTCCACCACGATGACCGGCTACGGGGTCAGACCAGGACTGGCGTGCGCACCACTGATCCGCATGACGCCGTACGGGCCGGCCGAGTACCGCGGCGGCACCGCACACCTGAGAGATGACAAGCCAGGCGTGAGGAGCGGGTCAGCGGCCGAAGCGCCGTCCGCACATGCCAGACCTCTTCGGATGCGTGACGCCTTCATCGCCGCGACGGGCGAAGGGCAGGAGGCCTGATGGAGGTCGTTATCCGGCCCGATGCCGACGACGCCGGCCGCACGGTCGCGGGGATCATCCATCACGCGATCGCCAGTGGTGTGAAGACTCTGGGGCTGGCCACGGGTGCCTCGCCCCTGGGCGTCTACCGGGACCTGATCCGCCGCCACCGGCAGGAGAGGCTGAGTTTCGCCGGCGTCGACGCCTTCCTGCTCGACGAGTATGTCGGGCTCCCGCCCTCCCATCCGCAGTCCTACGCCCAGGTGATACGCCGCGAGCTGGTCGACGACGTCGACCTCGATGTCGCCCGGGTACGCGGCCCCCAAGGCACCGCATCCGATCCGCAGCGGGAGGCCGGCCGTTTCGAGCGCACCCTCATGGCCGCGGGACCGGTCGGCGTGCAGATCCTCGGGATCGGCGTCAATGGCCACGTCGGATTCAACGAGCCGGGCTCGTCCCTCGCTTCATGCACCCGGCTCAAAACACTCACCGACGACACCCGCCGCGACAACGCACGGTTCTTTGGCGGGCTTGACGAGGTGCCCCGGCATGTCATCACCCAAGGGCTGGCCACGATCGGCCGCGCATCCCATCTGGTACTGATCGCCACCGGCCCGCACAAGGCCCGCGCGGTGGCCGCCGCAGTCGAAGGACCCGTCAGCGCGATGTGCCCCGCTTCCATTCTCCAACTGCATCCGCATGCCACTGTCGTGGTGGACGACCTCGCCGCAGCCCGACTGGAACAGCAGGGTTACTACCGCGAGGTCGCCCGCCACAAGCCCGCCGGTCAGGGGTACTGATGAGCCGCCCCTCCAATGTTGTCGCCGTCGATCTCGGCGGGACCGCCATCAAGGCCGCGCGGTTCAATGTGCAGGGGGTGAGCGGGGAGTCGCTGCGGCCGGCCACTCCATGCTCCGAGGGGCCGGAAGCCGTTGTCGCCGCCGTCGTGCGGGCCGCCGCTGCTCTCGTCCGTCCCAGTAGCCGAGCCGTCGGCCTGTGCGCCCCTGGGCTGATCGACGACACCGCCGGCGTCGTCCGGTACGCCTCGAATCTCGGATTGCGCGACAGGGCTCTGGCTGCAGCGGTGGCAGACAGGCTCCGTCTCCCTGTCACGCTTGAGCATGATGTCGGGGCAGCGTGCTGGCAGAGCAGCGGCTGGGCCTCGGTGCCGGCGTACAGGACCTGCTCCTCGTTGTACCCGGAACGGGCGTGGCCGCGGGGATCATCAGCAATGGCCAACTCGTGCGAGGAGCCCCTGGTTTCGCCGCCGAGTTCGGCCACATACCCGTCCATGCCGACGGTGAGCTCTGCGCTTGCGGCCGGCACGGCTGCCTGGAGGCCTATGTGTCAGCCAGTGCCCCGGTCCGCCGCTACCGCCGCACCGGAGGCATCGCCCACAACGCACCCGCCATCACCGCGCGCCTGGACACCGACCCGGATGCCGCACGTCTTTGGGCCGAGGGAACCGACGCTCTCGGAAGGGAGCTCGTCACCTCGACTGTGCTGCTGGACCCTCAGCGCATCGTCCTGGCGGGCGGGATGACTGTTGCCGGAGAAGCGCTCACCGCCCTGTTCAACGCACCCTGCAGCGCGGACTCGCCTGACGTGCCGCACCGCTCGTCGGCATCTCGCCACTGGGCGCGGATGCGGGACTCCTTGGAGCGGCCCTGCGGGCGACAGACACCTCAATGCTTCCGCCCTCCGTCAATGGCCGCGCGGAAGCCACCGCGCCGGGACAGCACACGCCCAGCCAATCGTCTTCCGTCCGGCAGTAACGGCGTCGCGCCACAGGCACCTGGACCGCGGGTGAAAGGAGCAGGTCACCGTGTGGCCTCGCAAACGAAGCCAGAGACCTCCCCGGCGGCTACGGCCCGAGCTCGATGACGGGCCGCTGGTCCGCGCCCTGACACATCTGCAAGCGCAGATCGCGGCCCAGGGCAACAACTTGGCCGAGTGCAACGACCGGGGCGCCCTCACGTATCCGATAGAACAGGCACTGCGCGATCCGGGAGAGGACTGGGACCGGCGGATGCACCGCCTGCTCGTGTTCAGCACTCTTCCCGATGCATACGTCCTGGCCAGCCAGTGGCGCGCCTGGAATCCCGCCAGTGCCGACGCCATGCTTCTTCATGCCTTCGCCGGCATCGCCCGGGCCCGCGCGGGCGATGCCGGCACCGATCTGAGCGCAACGATC
>NZ_JBEZKJ010000169.1:0-9214 GCF_040651675.1 Streptomyces sp. NPDC048415
TGGCACGCTGTTGAGTTCTCAAGGAACGGACGCTTCCTTTGTACTCACCCGAGAGACTCTCTCAGGCTTTCCTCCGGGCGCTTCCCTTCGGTCTTACGTTTCCGACTCTATCAGACTCTTTCGTGTCCGACTTCCTCGGTGCTTTCCAGGTTTCCGCTTTCGCGTTTCCCTTTCCGGCGGTTCCGACTCTATCAGATCCTTTCGGGCCTGATTCCCAGTCAGCGAGGCTTGTCTTCGCGGCTGTTGGGCCGTTCCGACGTCCCAAACTTTAGCGGATCCTCTCGGCAGTTCCTAATCGGGCCGCCGAGCCCCAATCGAATTGAATTCGGGCACGCCGAAATCAATCCCGTTGGGAGATCGTTTTGCTGGTTTGGGTGCCGCATCCGCGGCGGAGGTGCCGCCGCAGAACCGTTACGGCTCCGTGGCAACTCGAAGAACTTTACGTACCTGCCAGGGTGAAGTCAACCCACCCTGTCAAGATCTTTAATCGAGATCGCTGAGCCGGCCGCCCGCGTCCGGCTGGGCGTGCTCCACACGTCGTAGGAGACGGGTCAGCACCTCGCCCAGGACGCAGCGCTCGTCGGCGGAGAGGTCCTGGAGCAGGTCGTCCTCGAAGACCGTGGCGAGCCGCATCGCCTCGAGCCACTTCTCTCGCCCCTCGTCCGTCAGCTCCACGATGACGCGGACACGATTCGACTCGTCGCGCTCCCGGGTCGCCAGCCCCTCCGCGACCATCCGGTCGATGCGGTGGGTCATGGCGGCCGGGGTGAGCCCCAGCCGCTTGGCGAGTTCGCTCGGGCCCATGCGGTACGGGGCGCCGGAGAGGACGAGGGCCTTGAGGACTTCCCACTCTGCGTTGCTGATGCCGAGCGCGGCGGTCTGGCGCCCGTAGGCGACGTTCATCCGCCGGTTGAGGCGGGACAGCGCCGAGACGATCTTCTCGACCTGGGGGTCGAGGTCCTGGAACTCGCGCTGGTAGGCAGCGATCTGTTCTTCGAGTGTCGGCTCACTGACGCCGGGGGTGTCGCCCATGGTCGCAGTATCGCACGGTGTCGCTTGGCGTTGAAGTCCTTCGGGGTGTACAGTTCAACTTCTAACTTTAGCTTCGAAGTCTTCAGATCTGCATCCATGCGTCGGCAACATGTGCCATGGACACACGACCCCGGACTTCACGACCAAGGCAGGTGAAAGTGACCAGGGCGAGGGGCGCAGCGATGCGCCGGATCCACGTGGGCAACGCACTCGGCGCGTTCGGGCTCGGCTTTACGGTCCCCTTCCTCTACGTCTATGTGGCGCAGGTGCGGGGACTCGGCTCCATGACGGCGGGCATCGTGCTCGCCGTCTTCGCCGTGGCCGCTCTGGTCGTGCTGCCGTTCGCCGGGCGGGCCATCGTCCGGCGCGGCCCGCTGCCGGTCCTGCTCGCCGCCCTGGTCACCGCTGCCTTCGGAGCACTGAGCCTTGGTCTCGCGGGCAGCGCGACGACCGTGCTGCTGTCGGCGGCGGCGCTCGGTGCCGGACAGGCCGTGATGCAGCCGGCGCTCGCGACGATGATCGTGGACTGCTCCACGGCGGAGACGCGGTCACGTGCGTTCGCGACGCAGTTCTTCCTGCAGAACCTCGGGCTCGGCGTGGGCGGGCTCATCGGCGGCCACATCGTCGACCCGACGCGGGCGAGCTCATTCATCCTGCTGTTCTCGATCGAGGCGGCGATGTTCCTGCTGCTCGTCGTGATCATGGCGACCGTACGGATGCCGCACGCGCCGAAGGTCGAAGGCGCACCGCGGGCCAAGGGCGGCAGCTGGAAGCAGCTGCTCGGCAACCGGGCCATGGTGCAGCTGTCCGTACTGGGCTTCGTGCTGTTCTTCGCCTGCTACGGACAGTTCGAGTCGGGGCTCTCGGCGTACGGCGTCGAGGCGGCCGGAATCTCCACGTCCGCGCTCGGTACGGCGATGGCGGCGAACACGGCGATGATCGTGGTCGCGCAGTTCGCGGTGCTCAAGTTCGTCGAGCGCCGCAAGCGGTCCAGGGTGATCGCCGGGGTCGGGCTCATCTGGGCCGTGGCGTGGCTCGCGGCCGGGTACGCGGGTCTCGGGCACGGCAGCCAGACCATGGCGACCGCCGCGTTCGTCTCGACGTACGCGCTCTTCGGGCTCGGCGAGGCGATGCTGTCGCCGACGGTCGCGCCGCTGGTCGCCGATCTGGCGCCGACGGGCATGGCCGGTCAGTACAACTCGGCCTTCGCCCTGGTGAAGCAGCTCGCGCTGGCGGTCGGTCCGGCGGTGGGCGGCCCGATGGGGGCGTCGCTGCACGGCCCGTACATCGTGACGTTCCTTCTCTTCTCGCTCGGCATCACCTTCCTGGCCGTGCGCCTCGGACGTCAGCTCACCCCCGTACAGAACCAGCCGTCGCTCGCGAAGAGCCGGGTGGTCGCGCAGGGCGGGGCGCCGGCCGAGCCGGTGCCGGCGAGCGCCTGACGGACGGACGTACAGACGTCCACACGACGGCCGCCACCACGTTTCCGCGAGGTGGCGGCCTTTTTGCGTGTTCAGCGGATCCCTGTCACCAGGTTGGCCGTGAACGGGAGGGTCGCGCTGCCGTCGGAGGCGGTGCGGTCCGCGAGGTGGGCGTGGACCGCGCGGCCCGCCCCTACGAGGGCGTCGTCGCCGGCGTGGTCGACGATCGCCTGGCCCCAGGACGTCGACGAGAGCTGGCCGAAGGTGTACTCCGCGAGGGGCGGGAAGGCGATGCCGAAGGTGACCTCGCGGGAGGTGACGTCGTGGAAGCCGGCGGTGCGCAGCGCGGCGGTGAGGCGGTCGGCTGTGCCGGAGAAGGCGCCCTCGTAGTTCGCAGCGAGTTGCGGGCCGCCGTACTCCTTGACTGCCTCGTACTGGGCCACGAAGTACGGGATCCGGTCCCTGGCCGCCCAGGTGGTGGCGGCGAAGCGGCCGCCCGGGCGGGTCACTCGGGCCGTCTCCGCGAGGGCGGCGGCCAGGTCGGGGAAGAACTGGGCGCCCTGCTGGCAGACGACCGCGTCGAAGGCGGCGTCCTGGTAGGGGAGTGTGTCGGCGGGTGCCGCGGTGAACTCGATGTCCGGGTACATCCGGGGTGCGTGTTCTGCGGCCACCCGGATCATGCCCTCGTTGATGTCCGCTCCCGAGACGCGGCCCGCCGGGCCCACCCGGGCCGCTGCCGCTCTTGCCGCGAAGCCGGTGCCGCAGGCCACATCGAGGACCGTGGCGCCGGGGAACAGGTCCACCGCGTCCAGGATCGTCTCCACGAAGGGCGCCATGAACGGCGCGGCGTATCGCTCGTAGCGCTCCGGAGCGCTCCCTCTGAGCTGAAAGCCCGTTTCGTCTGCCATGGGTGAGCTACTAGCACCGGGTGGGGCGGCGGGCCAGGGGGCACGCGGTGAGGGTGCGGCAGCACTTCGCGCTCGTCCTCACACTCCCCCGCTCTCGGCCTCGCTCGAGCGGGGGGACCCCTACGACGGGCTGGATTTCGCCAACGCGAACTCGCACCACACCGCCTTGCCGCCCCCTGGGGTGCGCCGTGAGCCCCAGCCGGAGGCGATCGTGGCGACTATGGCGATGCCTCGGCCGGCCTCGTCGGCGGGCTCGGCGCGACGGCGACGGGGGAGGTGGTCGTCGCCGTCGGTGACCTCGATGATGAGGCGCCGGTCGGTGCGCCGCAGGCGCAGGCGCATCGGCGGGGTGCCGTGCTGCAGGGAGTTGGCGACGAGCTCACTTGCGGCGAGCACGCCGAGATCGTGCAGCTCGACCGGAAAGCGCCAGCTCGTCAGCACGCCGGAGGCGAACGCACGCGCGCGTGGAGCCGCCTCCACGCCACCGAGCAGCTCCAGAGCGGCGTTCCGGAAGAGCTCGCCGTCGGGCCCCGTACGCGCCGGGTGCTGGAGGACCAGGACGGCCACGTCGTCGTCGTGGTCGGCGGTGACGCCCGCGGAGCGGACCAGGCGGTCGCAGATGACCTGTGGGGTGCCCGTGGCGCCGGCCAGGGCGCGCTCCAGGGAGGCGATCCCCTCATCGAGGTCCTCGTCGCGGCGCTCGACCAGGCCGTCCGTGTAGAGGACGGCGGTGGAGCCGGGGCCGAGGGGAACCGAGCCCGAGGCGTGCAGCCAGCCGCCGGTGCCGAGTGGGGGTCCGGTGGGTTCGTCGGCGCGGTGGACGGTGCCGCTCTCGTCGCGGACCAGGATCGGGAGGTGGCCCGCCGAGGCATACACGAGCCGCCCCTCGTTGGGGTCGTGGACGGCGTACACGCAGGTGGCGATCTGGTTGGCGTCGATCTCGGTGGCGAGTCCGTCGAGGAGCTGCAGGACCTCGTGCGGGGGCAGGTCGAGGCGGGCGTACGCGCGTACGGCGGTGCGCAGTTGGCCCATGACGGCCGCGGCGCGCACCCCGCGCCCCATGACGTCTCCGATGACGAGCGCGGTGCGGCCGCCCCCGAGGGTGATCACGTCGTACCAGTCGCCGCCGACCGCGGCCTCCGTGCCGCCGGGCTGGTAGGTGGCGGCGATGCGCAGGTCGTCGGGCTCCTCCAACTCCTGGGGGAGCAGGGAGCGCTGGAGGGTGACGGCCGTCTCGCGCTGGCGGCGCTCGCTGGCGCGCAGCCGTTCGGCGGCCTCGGCGTGGTCGGTGACGTCGATGGCGAAGATCAGTACGCCGCCGCCGTGGCCCTCCGGTGAGGGGTCGACCGGGGTGCAGGTGAACGTGTAAGAGCGGCCACCCGGCATCTTGCGGGACTTGACCGTGCGGGGCTTGGCGCTGCGCAGTACCTGGTCCAGGAGTGGGAGCAGACCGAGCTCGTCCAGCTCGGGCAGCGCCTCGCGCGCGGGCTCGCCGGCCGGCCGGGCGCCGAACGCCGCCGCGTAGGCGTCGTTGACGTAGGCGACGCGGTGCTCGGGGCCGTGCACGAGGGCGACGAGCGCGGGGACGCGGTCGAGCACCTCGCGCACCGGCAGCTCGTCGACGCCGAGGGTGGGCGGCGCGTCGCCGGTCAGCTGCTCCGCGCGGGCCGCCGGGACGGAGCCCTCCCCTCGCCGGTCCGGGGAGCCGGAGCCGTCCCCTCGCCGGTCGGGGGAGACCGTGGGTTCGGTCCGCGCTGCGGCGCGGCGCTGCGTTCCGGGGAGCCGGGCGCTCCAGCGCGTGAAGTTCACAGTGGGGAAAGCCTCGTGGTTAGAAGGGCGAGCGGTGGGCCCGCCCAAGGTCGTGGACCAGTCTGGCAGTGTGGCCGACCGGGCCGACATCCGTCAGACGTCGGCCTCTTCGGTGGAGTTCCTCGGTCCGGTCAGGACGACCCCTTCGGGTCGAGCTTCGGGTCGAGAGGATGCTTTCCACCGGCCGCGAGTTCGAACTCCGCACGGGGATGTTCGAGCGAACCGAGCGACACGATCTCCCTCTTGAAGAGCCCCGCCAGGGTCCATTCGGCGAGCACACGGGCCTTGCGGTTGAAGGTCGGCACCCTGCTCAGGTGGTAGACGCGGTGCATGAACCAGGCAGGATAGCCCCTCAGCTTGCGGCCGTAGACGTGTGCGACGCCCTTGTGCAGCCCCAGGGACGCGACCGAACCGACGTACTTGTGGGAGTACGTCTCGAGCGGCTCGTCGCGCAGGCAGTGCGCGATGTTGTCGCCGAGGACTTTGGCCTGGCGCACGGCGTGCTGGGCGTTGGGCGCGGTCTCCTTGCCGGGCTCCCCGGCGGTGACGTCGGGCACGGCGGCGGCGTCTCCCGCGGCCCACGCGTGCGTGACGCCTTCGACGGTGAGCTCGGCGGTGCACTTGAGGCGCCCGCGCCCGTTCCTCGGGAGGTCGGTGGCGGCGAGGATGGGGTGCGGTTTCACACCGGCCGTCCACACGACCGTACGCGTCGGGAAGCGCGCGCCGTCACTGAGTACGGCGACCCGGTCGGCGCACGATTCGAGGCGGGTCTCCAGGCGTACGTCGATGTTGCGGCGGCGCAGCTGGGTGATCGTGTACTTGCCCATCTCCTCGCCGACCTCGGGGAGGATGCGGTCGGAGGCCTCGACGAGGATCCACTTCATGTCGTCGGGCTTGACGTTGTGGTAGTAGCGGGCGGTGTAGCGGGCCATGTCCTCGAGCTCGCCGAGCGCCTCCACGCCGGCGTAACCGCCTCCTACGAAGACGAAGGTCAGGGCCGCGTCGCGGATCGCGGGGTCGCGGGTGGAGGAGGCGATGTCCATCTGTTCGATGACGTGGTTGCGCAGGCCGATGGCCTCCTCGACGGTCTTGAAGCCGATGGCGTAGTCGGCGAGACCGGGAATCGGCAGAGCGCGCGAGATGGAGCCGGGGGCGAGCACGAGTTCGTCGTAGGTGATCTGCTCGGCGCCCGCGCCCTCCTCCTCGGTGGCGAGCGTGGTGAGCGTCGCGGTGCGCTTGGCGTGGTCGATCGACTGGGCCTCACCGATGACGATCCGGCACTGGTCGAGAACCCGGCGCAGCGGGACCACGACATGGCGGGGTGAGATCGAGCCCGCGGCGGCCTCGGGAAGGAACGGTTGATACGTCATGTACGGGTCCGGCGTGACGACCGTGATCTCGACCTCGCCCCGCTTCAGTTCGGGCTTCAACTTCCGCTGCAGACGCAGAGCGGTGTACATCCCGACGTAGCCGCCGCCGACAATGAGAATGCGCGCACGTTCCTTCACCATCCCATGACGCACCCAGCTCTGGAGTTTGTCCACAGGCCCGGCAATTTGTGTGACCGGCCGCCGACAACGGGCAGGGTTGGCCGATTTGCCGGGGTGCGCGGAATATGCGCAGGTCAGCGGGGGTGAGGGGGATGCGCGCAGGGGGCGTAATCGGGACGTAACCGGCCCGTACTCCGATCGGGGGGCGCTCCGTGCGGAACCTGCCCCTTCTGAATTGACCCCCTCTCAACTATGTTCGTGTGTCGACGGGGTGTAGGGGGATGCGCTCGACGAGTCCGCAGGACGGGCTCGTGCACACAAGCTTGTTCCGCACGCTCCGGCCATCAATGGCGGGGAGAGTCTCCGGGGGGAGACGTCATTACCGGGGGAACGCTTATGCACATTCAGGACTCTCATTGGTCATCCGCGTCTGCCATCGCATCATCCGATGGCACGGTCGGCGCGGCAGCGAGCGGCTACGGCCGCGGTCCGGGTGAAGGATCGCGTACGACACCGCTGCGCGTGGACGCACAGCGCAATCTGGAGCACGTACTGCGCGCGGCGCGCGAGGTCTTCGGCGAGCTGGGATACGGCGCGCCGATGGAGGACGTCGCACGGCGCGCGAGGGTCGGTGTCGGCACGGTGTACCGGCGCTTCCCGAGCAAGGACGTCCTGGTGCGCCGGATAGCCGAGGAGGAGACCTCCAGGCTGACCGACCAGGCGCGTGCGGCGCTCGGTCAGGAGGACGAGCCGTGGTCGGCGCTCTCGCGCTTCCTGCGCACATCGGTCGCCTCGGGCGCGGGCCGGCTGCTGCCGCCGCAGATACTGCGGGTCGGCGTGGCGGAGGACGGGGTCGAGGACGAGGCGCGGGTGCCGCAGCAGCGGTCCCAGCCCACGCCCGAGCTTCGGCTCGTCGAACAGCGGCCGGCGCCCGAGGAGGAGTCGGTGATCGCGGCGGCGGACGACGCCGGGGCGGCGGCGCTGCTCGAGGTGGTGGGCCGGCTGGTCGAGCGGGCGCGCGCGGCAGGCGAGTTGCGGACGGACGTCACCGTGGCGGACGTACTGCTGGTGATCGCCACGGCGGCGCCCTCGCTGCCGGACGCCGACCAGCAGGCGGCGGCCTCGGCCCGGCTCCTCGACATCCTGCTGGAGGGGCTGCGCTCGCGCCCGGCGTGAGCGGTTCGCCGGGAACGGGGCCTTCCCGAGCGCGGGTACTGCGCCACTCGCGTACCGGGGACCGCGCGTCCCGTTCCACGCCATCCGGGGCATAGTGGCAACTCCCGTCCGAGGGACGTTGGTTGACTATTCCCCGAACGAGTGACGGCTAGTGCTGCCATGGGGGAAGTCCCCACGGACGAGTGGTTGGTCCGTACTACGGGCTCCCGCCCCTTGAGCGTGTGGCACTCTGTCCCGGTATTCGGGTCCGAGTGTGCAGGCGGGGGCTTTCCGCGATGAGCGTAGACGGGCGGGACGAGTCACTCGGTGACGGTGGCGCTGACGGCGGTACGGGATCCGGCGGGCCGACGTCGGGGAAGGTGCCGAGCCAGGGCGGGCCGCAGGGCGGCAGCCCGGCGCCGATGTCTTCAAGCGGCGCACCCGTCGGCGGCCTACCGGATCCCAGCGTGCCGTCGCAGCGCGACCGGCGTGAGGACGGCGTTCTACCGCCCGCCATCGCGCTGCCGCCGTCCGACGCCGATCTGATCGAGCGGATGCGCGCCGGCGACGACACGGCGTACGAGGAGCTGTACCGCCGCCACGCGACCGCTGTACGCCGCTACGCCCGCACCTGCTGCCGCGACGCGCACACCGCCGACGACCTCACCGCCGAGGTGTTCGCCCGCATGCTGCAGGCGGTGCGCGGCGGCAGCGGTCCCGAACACGCCGTACGCGCGTATCTGCTGACGTCGGTCCGCCGGGTCGCCGCGAACTGGACGAAGTCGGCGAAGCGGGAGCAGCTGGTCGACGACTTCGCGGTGTTCGCCGCGCAGGCCGCGCGCACCTCCGAGGTCTCCGACGACACTGCGTCCATCAGCTCATTCGGAGCGGGCCTCGACCTGGGCGCGGATGTGCGCGCGATGCACGAGGCCGAGCAGTCCATGGCCATGCAGGCCTTCCGCTCCCTGCCGGAACGCTGGCAGGCCGTGCTGTGGCACACCGAGGTCGAGGACGAGTCTCCGAGCGACGTCGCCACACTCTTCGGGCTCGACGCCAACGGCACCCGGGTGCTCGCCAGTCGCGCCCGCGAAGGACTCAAGCAGGCCTACCTCCAGGCGCATGTCAGCGCCACGCTCGCTCTGGACGAGGAGTGCGCGCGCTACGCCGACCGGCTCGGCGCCTACGCCCGCGGCGGGCTGCGCACCCGTGCCGAACGCGGGCTGCGCAAGCACCTCGAGGAGTGCGCAAAGTGCCGGCTGGCCGCGGGCCAGATCGAGGAAGTCGCCAGCGGGATCCCCGGGGTCGTGCCCGTCGCGGTCATCGGCTGGTTCGGTGCCGCCGGGTACGCGAAGGCCGTCGCGCTCATCGCCGGTGGCGCGGGAGCGGGCGCGGCCGGAGC
>NZ_JBEZKJ010000170.1:0-9000 GCF_040651675.1 Streptomyces sp. NPDC048415
GATCCGCAAGGTCGGCAGAGGCACGTACATGCTCGAACAAAGCTGGATCTCCCCCAATTTGACGGATCGTGTCACACGCTAACTACGCGGCATTGCCCCTACCCTCCCGAGCTTCGTGAGCGTGCGGTGCGCATGGTCGCGGAGATCCGCCCGAACTATCCGACCGAGTGGGCCGCGATGAAGGCGGTCGCAGCGAAGCTGGGCATCGGAGCAGCAGAGACGGTGCGGACCTGGCTCCGTAAAGCGCAGGTGGACACCGGCCAGCGGCCTGGCATCACCTCGGAGGAAGCCGCGGAGATCAAGCGGCTGCGGGCCGAGAACGCCGAACTGCGTCGGGCAAACGAGATCTTGAAGGCGGCGTCGGCTTTCTTCGCGTCAAGCTCGACCAGCCGTCGAAACGCTCGTAGCGTTCATCGACGAGTTCAAGAAGGTGTTCGGCGTCGAGCCGATCTGCCGTGTGCTCTCCGGCCACGGACTGAAGATCGCAACCAGCACCTACTACGCCGCCAAGAACCGTGTACCCAGCGCCCGGGCGATGCGCGACGCAGACCTGAAAGCCCAGATCAGCCGTGTCCACGCCGACAACTACGGCGTCTACGGGGTCCGCAAAGTCTGGCGGCAACTGCACCGCGAGGGCGAACACGTCCACGACGAATGCGACATAGACGATCCCGGGGCTGGTTCATCATTCGGACCCGGTCAATACACGTCATTCGCCTTCACCGCGCACCTCCTCGACGCCGGCATCGACGCCTCGATCGGCACCGTCGGCGACGCCCTGGACAACGCGCTCATGGAATCCCAGATCGGCCTCTACAAAACGGAGTTGATCAAGCCCCGCAAGCCCTGGCACGGCCTCTCTGACGTTGAACTCGCCACTGCGCAATGGGTCGACTGGTTCAACAACCAGCGTCTCCACACAGCGATCGGAGACATCCCGCCCCGCGAGCACGAGACCAACTACTACTCTCAACACCAGCCCCAACCGGCGGCTGGAGTCAACGCATAGAGCCTCCACCGATCCCGGAGCGCTTCACTCGTTCGACAGTGACGCCTCGTGCGGCGAACCAGGCGGTGGCCTGGATGAGGAAGTCGGCGCAGGTCGCGGCGGTCTCGTCGGACAACGCCTCGGTATAGGACAGGCGCGAGTGGTCGTCCAGAGCGGTGTGCAGGTAGCTGTAACCGCTGCCGTTGCGGTTTCTGCGGCCGGCCGCCCGGCCCAGGCTCTTGTGGCCGCCGCCCTCGGGGATCCGGCCGAGCTTTTTGACATCGATGTGGACCAGCTCGCCCGGCCGTGCCCGTTCTCTGCAGGCGCTCGCTGTTGCTTCGGCTCAAAGCCCATCGTCACATCGCAACCCACGAGTTCAGTATAGATCGCTGTGAAGGGAGCTTCGGAAAGTCGTCGGGGTAGCAGTAGCGGCAGTACGGCATTCGAGAGCTTGCGCTGTGGTATCCATCGTGGTGCTTCGCAAGCACGCCTTCGTTCCCGCAGTAGTCACACCAGTGATCAAATCCGTCGGGATGATGGCCGTGCTCGTTGGTGCCCTCAGTGCGCCCTGCCTTCTCCCTTTTGCTCTGATGGGCGTTGTCGACGATGTGGCCCGCGATGTCGATTCCGACACTGATGGCGAACCCAGCGACGGCGGGAAGTGGCATGTGGACTCCCGGTTTCTGAACCTCTGAACCTCCCATCCCCGTCGTAGATCGGCACTCACATTCCAAGTAGCAGGAATTGATGTCCCGTCACCATTCACCGTGCGGGTGCGACTGCTGCCTTGGCGGTGTCCCTCCCCTCGTAGCGTGGAGTCCGTGATTGCAGGGGAAGTTGGGGTTCATGGGGTCCAAGCAACGGACGTACACGCCTGAGTTTCGTGAGGGTGCTGTACGCATTGTGATCGAGACGGGCAGGCCGATCCCGGAGGTCGCCGAGGAGCTCGGTGTGCATTCCGGCACGCTGCACAGCTGGGTGTCACGGTGGCGGCGCAACGGGTCGGCGTCGTCCGACCAGCCTACCGAGCCCGCACCGGGCGGGCGGCTGCGCGAAGCCGAGCGGGCCGAGCTGGAGCGGCTGCGGCGGGATGCGGCGGAGAAGAACAAGCGGATCCGCGAGCTGGAGATGGAGCTTCCCAATCTTGTTGTCAAGCCGCCGCGGCAACGGGTTGTGCGGGCTGGTAGCACTCTCCGTCACGGATCATCGCCCACAGGACGTTGACGCGGCGGCGGGCGAGGGCCAGCAGAGCCTGTTTGTGACTCTTGCCCTCGTTGCGCTTGCGGTCGTAGTACGCCTTGGACGCGGGGCAGCACTTTAGGCTGACCATGGCCGACAGGTACATGGCTCGCAGTAGCCCGCGGTGGTAGCGCCGAGGCCGGTGCAGATTGCCGCTGACGCGGCCGGAGTCACGGGGTCTGGGGGCCAGGCCGGCGAAGCCGGCCAGCCGGTCAGCGGTGCCGAAGGCGTCCATCTCGCCGCCGGTCGCGGCGATGAACTCGGCGCCGAGCCTGGGGCCCATACCGGGCAGGCTGCGGATCACCGCGGCATGCGGGTGTTCGCGAAACCGGGCCTCGATCAAAGCATCGAGTTCGGCGATCTCCTCGTCGAGGGCCATCACCCCCTTCGCCAGCCGGAGTACCATCGCCGCGGCCAGCGTCTCGCCGGGCAGCGCGGTGTGCTGGGCATGGGCGGCCTCCACCACGGTCTTCGCGAGCGCAGCGGCACTGTGGACCTTCCGGTTCTTCAGCCAGTCTTCGAGCCGTTTGGCGCCGGCGCGGCGGATGGCGGCCGGGGTCTGGTAGCCGGTGAGCAGGGTGATCGGACCCTTGTTCGTCAGATCCAGAGCCCGCTCCAACGCCGGGAAGATCTCGACCAGTTGTGCGCGGAGCCGGTTGATCTGCCGGGTGCGGTCGAAGACCACGTCGAGGCGGCGGGTGGTGAGGGTGCGCAGGTCGACGGCGATCTCATCGCCGGGCCGGAGCAGACCGAGGTCACGGCGGACGCGGGCCTGGTCGGCGATCACGAAGGCGTCCTTGGCGTCGGTCTTGCCTTCGCCGCGGTAGGTGCCCGAGGCGTGGTGAACGGCCAGACCGGTGAGGTAGGCGACGGGCTGACCGTGGTTGACCAGCAGGCCGATCAGCAGTGCGGCACCGCCGTGGTTGAGGTCGACGGCCCACAGCACGTCACGGGATATCTCCAGGACGTCGCCGATGAGCTGCAGCAACTCGGCCTCGTCGTTGGAAACCCGGCGGGACAGCAGGCGGGTGCCGTCCGCGTTGATCACCATGCAGTGGTGATGCGCCTTGCCGATGTCCAGTCCAGCCCAGATCTCCGGCACGTATCCTCCGTGAGCTCGTCGTACACGGTTTCCGCAGACGACCTCGCCGACGTTGCCCTACGAAGCGATCGAGTCGCAGTTCCCAATTGGCGGTCGAGTCGTCGCAGGACCCCGGGCGGCCAAGCTCCATAAACCATCCAAGTGGCACAGCGTGATGTCAGCCATACCCCGGGTCCCCGGGTCCGCCGATCTTACGAGTGGCCGGCTCAGACCCAAGAAGAAAGGTAGGGCGTGATGTCCTCAAGCGATGCATGGTCCTCTGGGTGAAGTGACCGAAACGGACCCGGCCGCCCTGGCCGCGTTCATCGGTAACCAGAGGACCGCGCACCGTGTCCCGCACCGCCTGGCCTGCCGGGTTCTGGGAGTGTCGGAGTCCTGGTTCTACAAGTGGCGCGACAAGCCCACCACCGCTCGTGAAGTGCGGCGCGGACAGCTGGCCGACGCGATCCGGCAGATCTTCGAGAACTCCGGCGGCACCTACGGTTCTCCGAAGGTCTGGCTCCTCCTGATCCGCGCCGGCTGGCGCATCTCGGTGAACACCGTCGCGCGTCTCATGGCCGAACTCGGCCTGGCCGGACGGAAGATCCGCCGACGGGGCGGGCTGACCCGCCCCGGCAAACGGCCCGCGTTCGCGGACTTTGCCCGCCGCGACTTCACCGCCGACGCTCCAGACCAGGTGTGGTGCGGCGACATGACAGAGATCGCCACCGGTGAGGGCAAGCTGTATCTGGCCACCGTCATCGACCTGTTCTCGCGCCGCCTGCTCGGCTACGCGATGGGTGCACGTCACGACGCAGAACTCGTCGTTGCGTCCTTGAACATGGCCGCGGCCACCCGTGGCGGCGACGTCAAGGGCGTCATCTTCCACAGCGACAGGGGCAGCGAATATGTGTCCCGGCGCTTCCGCTGGGCCTGCCGGCGTCTGGGCGTGACGCAGTCCATGGGCCGGGTCGGGTCGTGTTTCGACAACGCCGTCAGCGAGGCGTTCAACAGCGTACTCAAGGTCGAGTACGTCCACCGGCACACCTTCGCCACCCGCACCGAGGCCCGCCTGAGGATCGCGACCTGGATCACCGGCTTCTACAACACGCACCGACTACACAGCGTGTGCGGTTACCGGAGTCCGATCGACTACGAACACGACCACCGAGCCAACTCCGCCTTGGAGCTGGCCGCTTAGAAGATCTCCACAGTCCGAGGGGATTGACAGCGGGGACCAGAATGGCTTCCGCGTTGGTTCGCTCACATGGTGGAACGTACCCGCCTGGCGAACCTTTCGGTACGCACGGCGTGATGCCAGGCGGCGTCCCGGGTCTCGCCCAGGGTGGTGTCTTTGTCGTCGAATGGGAAGCGGGCAAGGATCTTGGAGTCGGAGAGCCAGAAGTCGTGGGTGTGCACGGGCACGCGTGGCACACAGAAGTCCCGCCCGGAGGCTCCCGCGTGCACAGGGTGCAGGGAACAAGGGCGCTGCGAGGTCACTGCGAACCGTCCAGTCGCATGAGGACGGAGTACGCCGACTCGGCCCGGCGCGCCGGTACGGCGTCAGGGCGTGCGTGTTCCAGGAAGCGCTGAGTCCCGCCGTGGTGGAGAACCCGGCCGTCATCCATGAGGGTGACGGTGTCGGCTTCGTCGGCCAGGTCGGCGATGTCATGCGTCGACATGAGCACCGGGGTCTTCGCCGCAACCTCCCGCAGCACGCCACGGAAGACCGTGCGCTGGTGAGGGTCGAGCCCGGCCGTCGGCTCGTCCAGCAAGATGACGCGCGCGTCGTGGGCAAGGGCGCAGGCGATGCCGACACGGCGGAGTTGTCCCCCGGAGAGCCTGGCCGTCTTTCGGCCGGCGTGCTCGGCGAGGCCGACCTGGTCGAGGGCGGCTCCGGCGCGCTCCCAGGCCCGGGAGCGGCTCTCACCCTTCAGCCAGGCGACGTATGCCACGTACTCGCGGGCGGTCAGCTGCCGCGAGGTGGGCACCCGCTGAGGCAGCCAGGCCACGTGGCGGCGGTATTCACGGCTGGCGGAGGTGAGGTCCGTGCCGCTGAACAGGACCCTGCCCGCCTTCGGCTCGACCGTACCAGCGAGCAGAGCCATCGTGGTGGACTTGCCCGCCCCGTTGGGGCCGAGCAGGATCGTCAGGCCTTCCCCAGGGACCTCGTAGGTGAAGCGGGACAGGACGGGGCGAATCCAGCGGTGGTAGCTGAAGGTCACACGGTCGAGCAGCACAGTCATCGGTCGGTCCTTGGTGCGAAGCAGATGAGGAAGAGAACTCCGGCCAGAAAGACAGCGGCGGCGCCTGCGGCGGCATGTGCGACATGCGCTTCCTCCGTGACGATCACCCAGGGGTAGGGGTCGTTGAGACTCCGGCCACCGAGGAACATGGAGTGAATCATCCAGAAGACAGGGAGCAAGGTAGCCCGGTGTCCGAGCAGTGGCCAGGCACCCAGGGCGAGTCCACAGAAGAGCAGGTTGTTGCGCGCCGCTGTCAGCATCGCTTCCCGGCCGAGCGGAGACATCGCCATGGCCACTGCGGATACGAGCAGGGCGAAACCGACAACAAGCGTGATGTCCCACGCGTCGAGCCTACGGACGGCAGACCGTTCCATGGCGGGCAGCCGCCGTTCAAGGCAGACGACCAAAGCGACGGAGGGGATGAGGCAGAGGAAATTGCTGAGCTCTGTCGGTACCGCGTAATCCCCCAGGAACGCAGGGAAAACGAGGACCACATCCGAGGTGAGTCCGACGCTCAGGACGAAGGCCACCAGGGCACCGGGCAGCAGCCCCAGGGCCCCCCGCTGGCGCAGCCACCAGATCATGTTGTTCAGCCACCTGCCCCGCAGGCATGGCGAAGCCGCTCGGCGTACCAGGTCTTCTGCTCCTGCGAGGGAAGCTTGTTCACTCTGTCCATCTCGTCAAGGAGCTGTGCGCGGCTCTGCCCTTGACTGAACTGCTGGGTCTCACGGGACAGCCAGGCGAGGTACTCGCTCTCCACACCTATCGTCCGGGCGGCCCAGAGGGTGTTGTAGTGCAGAGCGTTCCAGTCCGGTTTCGCGCAGGGAATTCCGACGACGGCAATGGCGATGTTCTCCCGGAGCACCTTGTCCGCGTTGCCGGGCACGAGGTCGAGTGCCCAGTGTTCCCCCCTGGTGTCGAGTTGCTGAACATCGGCCACGGTGAGGTCGGTGATGCGGACGGGCCTTTCGATGATGACGCCCTTGGCCTGCAATTGGCCGGTCATCTCGGCGAGTTCGACCTGAATCTCCCTGATGTGCTCGGAACCGGCTGACGGCAGGCAGACTTCAGGCATGTCCCCCTCACAGGTGATGGGGGCGAGGCCCTTGGCGGCAGGAGCGATCGAATGCCAGTCCTTGGTGACGCCGTATGCGCAAAGCAGGCCACTGACTGCGATCACAAGCGATGTGGCGACGGAGGCGGCGCGGATACGCCGGGGCGCTGCCAGGACGACACAGGCAATGGCCAGACAGACCGTCGGCAGAAGTGCGGCTGCCGTCATGGCAGGCGAGTACGCTTCACCGAACCCCAGCCAGGCGATGGACCCGGTGACATGGTGCGCCCAGTAACTGTCCGTCCCCAGCGGGAAGCTGATCCCGATGAACACCAGCACGGCTACGAGCGGTGCGGCGTACAGCGCATGGAATCGGCGCCCTATGACGAAGCCGATGACGGCGTGCGCGGTGAGCAGGACGACGACGATCGCCATCAAGTGCAGCACATACAGATCAGGAAGGACTCCGACCACCCACAGCCCTCCGGCCGTGACGCCTGCGGTGAGGACCGATAGGGACAGCACGGCGATGAGGATGGGCTGGACGGCGATGCGCCAAGTGGAGCGCGCGGCCCCCAACTCCCAGGTGCCGAGGGCTCGCAGTCTCGTCGCCTCCACCGCGGCCAGGCCTGCCACAGCCGCAGCGGCCATCGGGACCGGGGCATGCACGGCATACGACGCGACCTGCGCGGGCCACGGCACGGCAATGAGCCGCTCGATATGCCGGGTACTCGTGAGGAAGACGAAGGCGAAGAAAAGGCCGATCACGGGGAAGGCCAGCACGGCTGGATGCGTGCGAAGAGCAGAGGAGAAGCGCATGAACCCTCGTATGGAGAACAAACCCGGGCCGCCGCACGGCGTGCGGCGGCCCGGCAGGATCAGTCAGCCAGGGTCGTGTCTACGCTGACCTTGTCAGCGGCACCCGTGCAAGCTCCGCACCCCGAACCGAGCTTGGTGATTTCGAGGTAGTAGCTGTCGTAAGGCAGATTGGACTGGGTGGCTGTGCTTGTGTAGCCAGAGCCCTTGAAGCAGTTGGTGAGCGTCGACGTGTCGTGCTTTACGTCACTGCCCCAGTCTATCTGCTGCCACAGCGCCACATCGACGCTGTTCGTGGTTCCCGCCTGGTCACAGCCGGTGAAGTGGAACTCGTTATACTCCTCATCGACCCACTGCTGGGAAGTGGTCCCCTGGACCAGGCTGAAAGGAGACTTGCTCCAGTTGGCCCAAGCTCCCGTAGCGGTGGCGATCGTGAGTACCGCGGCAGCCCCCGCGACGACACCGAAGTTACGCAAACGTCTTCCCGATAAAGGAAAAACCCCTCCTTGTCCTTCCGGTTGCCGAGGCCCCCCCTCGAACTGGAGACCGAAAGGCTGGGTGACTGTAGCACCGCCCCCGCTGATCTGGCAGCCGTGATCAGTTAGGGCGCTTCGCCTGCTCTGTCCGGCCCTGAGCTGCGTCATCGCGCACGCGCAAGTGCGGACCCCGTGTCGCTAGGCGTAGGCCGCCCGTCGGCGGCGCCGCGACTCCCGGTCGGCGGCCTTGTGCTGTCGCCTGCGCTCGGCCCACCGTCGGCCGAGGTGGGGCCGGAGGGTACTTCACCAGCGGGCTGGCCCTCGACCGCGGAGACAGCGACTACCAGCAGGTCCCAACCCAGAGACCGGGAACGGATCGCAGGTGCTGCGAGCCCACCTCGCGTACGCCGACCGCCGTTGACTCGACAGCCGGACACGAGCGGCGAATCTCCGTGAACCGCGAGTGCAGCCTGTCGCGCACGCGGACCGGCAGCCCTCGTCAGGCCCTTGCCCGGCATTCCCACGGCAAACACCGAGGCCACAGCTCTTAGACCCAATGCCGTGACTCTGTTGGTGATGTTGGCGGGGTGCTGACATTTGGACCGGTGGGTGTTTGTCTGGTGGGAGCGGGGCGGTGTCAGCGGTGGGGGTGGTCGCAATGTCGCTGCGGCCGGAAAGCCATCAGGGGATCCCGGCCAGGACGCTGCGGACAGCGCGGGCGGCGTGTCCGAACGGCACGCCGGCGATGCTGATCAGGGACCGGTTGGACGTGCTGTTCGAGGACGAGGAGTTCGCCGGTCTGTATCCCTCGGACGGCAGGCCGGGGCTGTCGCCGGGGCAGCTGGCTCTGGTGTCGGTGCTGCAGTTCGCGGAGAACCTTTCCGACCGGGCGGCAGCGGACGCGGTACGGACCAGGATCGACTGGAAGTACGCGCTGGGCCTGGAGCTGGACGATCCCGGGTTCGATTACTCGGTGCTGTGCGAGTTCCGGGCCCGGCTGGCCGAGGACGGCGCCGCCGATCGGCTGCTGGAGGTCATGCTTCAGCGTCTGAAAGAGGCCGGACTGCTCAAGCCCGGCGGGCGGCAGCGCACTGACGCCA
>NZ_JBEZKJ010000171.1:0-8954 GCF_040651675.1 Streptomyces sp. NPDC048415
CGGCATCAGCCGCGAGGGACAACATTGGGCGCGGGCTTCCACCTGCACGCTCACGCGACCCCACCACGGTGCGCAATCCCATTGCCAGGCACTACATCTGACACGGGACCGCTCAGCTGATTAGAGACGCTTCAGGTACGCCTGGCCGAAGTGGCCATTGCCGAACTGCCTCGCGGATATCTGTAGGGGCCGTTCAGGCACTCTGGGGCACGTGACACGGTCCGGGAGGCGCGAGCGGTGAGCGGACTGCGACCGCTCTCCCTTCTGGGGTGCCCGCTGTAGTCGATCGCGGCAGGAACGCCGGATTACAGTGGACTTTGCAGTCCATTTTGAGGAGGCGGATCATGCGCGGGGAGTTGACGACGAAGGGGAAGGCGACGCGGAGCCGGATCGTCGAGGGGGCTGCGGCGGTGCTGAGGGAGAAGGGTGTCAATTCGGCGACCCTGGACGACATCATGGCGCGGACCAGCACCAGCAAGAGTCAGCTGTTCCACTACTTCCCGGCCGGCAAGGACGAACTGCTCGTCGCCGTTGCCCAGTTCGAGGCGGATCAAGTCCTGGAGGACCAGCAGCCGTACCTGGGCTGCCTGGACTCGTGGGAAGCCTGGGAGCAGTGGCGGGATGTGGTGATCAAGCGTTACGAGGCCCAAGGGGACGAGTGTCCGCTCGGGTCGCTGTTTCTTCAGATCGGGCGCTCGACCCCCGGGGCGCGGGCGATCGTGATCGAGTTGATGCGCCGCTGGCAGGAGAGCCTGGCGGCGGGCATCCGGGCGCTGCAGGCGGCTGGCCGGCTTCCCGCCGAGTTCGATGTGGATGCGAGGGCTGCCGCGCTGCTGGCCGCGATTCAAGGGGGCGTGTCGATCCTGCTGTCGACGGGTCAGTCCACCCACCTGCGCGCCGCTCTCGACCAAGGGATCGCGGACCTGCGCCGCGCGGGCAGCGCGGTGCCGTGACCTGGCGCCTGGACGGTTCACACACCAGCCTCGGCCGTGGCCGCGTATGAACGGGTGTGGGTGGCTTCGCTGAAGCCACCCACACCCGGGGCGGTACCGTGCGTCAGCTGGCGATGACGGCGACGGTGGTGCGGCCGCCGTCGACGTCGAGCACGATGCCGTGTACGAAGGCCGACTCGTCACTGGCCAGGTACACGGCGGCGTTCGCGATGGCGTCGGGGGTTCCCATCCGGCCTGCGGGGGTGCCCTTCATCATGACCTCGCCGGGGTGGATCTCGCCGGGGGCGGGCGTCAGCACGACACCCGGGGAGATCGCGTTCACGCGTACGCCCTGCGACCCGAACTCCGCTGCCCAGGCCCGGGTCAGGGTTTCCATCGCTCCCTTGGTAGAGCTGTAGAGGGCGCCGACCGGAATACCCAGGCGCGCAACCCAGGAGCCCAGGTTGATGATCGCTCCGCTGCCGGCCTCCACCATGGCGGGTGCGACGGCCGCGGTGAGGAAGAACGGGGCCTTCACGTTGACCGCGTAAACCTGGTCGAAGGTCTTCTCGTCGGTGGCTGCCGTGGCGTCTCCGGGGTAGACGCCTGCGTTGTTGACCAAGACGTCGATGCGGCCACCTAGGACCCGCATCGCCTCCCGGGCCAGGGCCTGCGATGCGGCGGCACTTCCGTCCAGGGCGGCCTGCGCGAAGTCGGCGCGGCCGCCGCGGGCACGGATGCCGTCGACGACGTCTTTGCCGCGCCCGGCACTGCGGCCCGAGACGACGACGTGCGCCCCCTCGGCCGCGAACGTCTCCGCGATCGCCCGTCCGATGTTGCTGGTTGCTCCGGTCACCAGGGCGGTCTTGCCCTCAAGGCGCGTCGACATGGTCCACTCCGTTGCTTGGTTCTCCGCTACGAACCCGCACGGCCGAACCACATGCCGCGTTCGACCGGTCGGGGCCCTGGAAAGCCAGGGCGCAGTGACACTGTGCGACGACAAAATTGGACCTGCAAGTCCAAAATCTGGGATGTTCCGGCGCTGTGCAATGGTCCAGCCCCGACGCCTGACCGGCGTACACGCCTACGACCGGCGGCTCAGGACACAACGAGGAGCTGATCGGGCGGCCCATCGCCGGGCGCCGCGAACAGGTGGTGCTGGCCACGAAGTTCGGTCTCGCCAACCGCTTGGGCGAGCCCACCCGTGTCCGCGGCGACGCCGCCTACGTGCGGCAGGCGTGCGAGGCGTCGCTGCGTCGGCTCGGGGTCGGCCACATCGACCTCTACTACCAGCACCGGGTCGATCCGCAGGTGCCGATCGAGGAGACCGTCGGCGCCATGGCCGAGCTGGTGCAGGCCGGGAAGGTCCGCCACCTTGGGCTGTCCGAGGCCGGCGCGCAAACGATCCGGCGGGCGCATGCCGTGCACCCGATCGCCGCCCTGCAGAGCGAGTGGTCGCTGTGGACCCGCGAGCTGGACGCGGAGATCGCCCCGGTCTGCCGCGAGTTGGGCATCGGCGTGGTCCCGTTCTCCCCGCTCGGGCGCGGCTTCCTGACCGGCCGGTACAACTCGGTCGAGGGGCTGGCGGAGACCGATGTACGGCGCGGCCAGCCGCGCTTCGCCGATGGCAACCTCGAACGGAACCTGGCGATCGTCACAAAGCTGAACGAGCTGGCCGCGGCGAAGGGAGTCACCGCCGGCCAGCTCGCCCTGGCCTGGGTGCAGCACCGGGGCGACGATGTGGTGCCCATCCGCGGCACCCGGCGGCAGCGGTACCTGGAGGAGAACCTCGCCGCCCTTGCCGTCGAGCTGTCCACCGAGGACCTCGCCTCCATCGAGGCCGCCGCCCCGCCCGAGCAGGTCGCGGGTCCCCGCTACGACGCGACCAGCCTCACCTTCGTCAACCGCTGAGCCGACCTCGGCGCTCTGTTCCGGACCGGTTCCGGCCACTCCCGCCCAGTGAGCCGGTCCTGAACGTTGTCGTCGTCGCATGCGCGCGGACGGGTCGCTGCGCCGCGGGTGCCGGCCGATGTCAGGCAGCCTCTCCCGTGTGGAATCCGACCACAGAACACCGAGCGGCCGCCTGGGGAATCAATCCGAGCAACTCCCAGGCCGCCTCGAGCACCCACTGGTGAGATTCAGATATCGCCATCTGCAGCCCGGGGTGCTCGACCGGCCTGTCGATCCGCGGACCGACGGAATCGCATCCAGCAAGGGCAGAAGCTGGGTGACGTCGTTCCGGTTGCCGCTGGTGAGGAGGACCGCGAGCGGGGTGCCGTGTCCGTCGGTGATCACATGGTGCTTGGAGCGGGCCCGGCCTCGACCGGCGACGGGCCCGTGTGGAGCCCCATTTAGCGCCCTGACGTGGGAGGGGTCGACCGTCCACCGTGCTGCCCCGGCCGAAGGCCGTCACCAGTGCTGGTGACGGCCTTCGGCGGAGAGTCCCTTGTGGTGGTCAGGGGCAGCTGATGCGGGTGTCGCCGGTGTCCGTCGTGCAGGTGTCCGTGCTGTAGCCGCCGTTGGCGGTGTCGTTGCCGGAGATGTTGTCGACGGTGTTGAGGTTGTCGGTGCCGTAGTTGCCGATCAGGTTGTCGTTGCCGGGGCCGCCGTTCAGGGTGTCGTTGCCGTAGCCGCCGTCGAGGCGGTCGTTGCCGTAGCCGCCGTACACGGTGTCGTTGCCGTAGCTCGCGTTGACGCTGTCGTCTCCGCCGAGGGCGCAGATCACGTCGTTGCCGAAGGTGCCGTTGAGGGTGTCGTTGCCGCTGGTACCGATGATCGTGCAGCCGCGGGAGTTGTTGACGGTGGTGGTCCGTGTGGCGGTGTTGTTGCCGGGGTTCGGGTCGGTCTGGGTGGCGCTGAGCGTGGCCGTGTCGGTGAGGGTGCCGGTGGCGCGGGGCTCGACCACGACCGTCACCGTGGGGTGGGCGCCGGGGGCGAGGGTGCCCAGGGAGCAGCTCGCGCTGGTGGCGGTGGTGGTGCAGGTGCCCTGGCTCGGGGTGGCCGAGACGACCGAGGCGGCGGGTCCGGCGAGTGTGTCGGAGAGGAAGACGCCGTTGGCGGTGGCGGTGGTGCTGTTGTTGACGGTCACGGTGTAGGTGGCGCGGTCGCCGATACTGACCGTGGTGGGACCGGCCTTGGTGACCGACAGGTCCACGCCGGAGGGCGGCGGGGGCGGCGGCGGGGTACCGGTGCCGCCCTCGTAACGGACCAGGGCGAAGTCGGTGTTCGAGCCGCCCTGGCCGGCGGCGACGATCTTGCCGTCGGACTGGATTGCGACGCCGCGGGCCTGATCGCTGCCGCCGAAGTCGGTGGTCACCAGGCCGCCGGTGCCGAAGCCGCTGTCCGGGCTGCCGTTGGTGTTGTATCGCAGGACCGCGAAGTCGCCGCCGGGGCCGTTGCTGCCGGCGACGACGATCCTCCCGTCGGGCTGCAGCGCCACGTCCTGGGCCCCGCCGCCACCGGGGGTGAGGACCCGGCCGGCGTTGCCGAAGGTGGTGTCCAGGCTGCCGTTGACGTTGTAGCGGGCCAGCGCGAACCTGCCGCTGCTTCCCCCGGCCGCGACGATTCTGCCGTCGGGCTGGACCGCCAGCCCCTCCACGGACTCGTAGTCACCGAAATCGGTGCGCTCGATGCCGTCGCCGCTGAAGCTCGTGTCCAAGGTGCCGTTGGCGTTGTAGCGGAGGAGGACGAAGTCGAAGCGGGTCGTCCCGACCTCACCCCCGACAACGATCTTTCCGTCGGGCTGCAGCGCCAGGGCGCGCGCATCGCCGCCCTCCTCCGGCAACTCCGGCGCCGGGTCGTTGGTCACCATGCCGTCGCCGCCGCCGAAAGTCTGGTCCGGGGTGCCGTCGTCGTTGTAGCGGGCCAGCGCGACCCCGGCACCGCCATAGCCGACGGCAACGATCTTGCCGTCGCTGGGCTGCACTGCCACGTCCATGGCCTCTTGCGGGGCGCCGAAGTCGGTGAACACCCTGCCGTCGCCGCCCCCGAAACTGGTATCCAGGGTGCCATTCGTGTTGTACCGGGCCACCGTGAACCAGCAACAGTTCTCGTAGCCTTTCCAGCTGCCGCCCACCACGACGATCTTGCCGTCGGGCTGCAGCGCCACGGCGTGGGCCTCGCTCCACTGGAAATCTGGGTTCATGTTGTTGATGGCGGTCGTCACGGTACCGTCGCCACCGAAACTGGTGTCCAGGGTGCCATCGGCGTTGTGACGGGCCAGCGCGAAGTCGCTCTCAAATACCGAATAATCGGCGGAAGCGCCGACAGAGACGATCTTGCCGTCGGACTGCACCGCCACGTCGTTGGCGTGATCGTCGTCGGCGAAGCTGGTGAGCACCCTGCCGTCGCCGCTGAAGGTGGGATCCAGGTCGCCCGGGGCGGCGGCCGCGGTGCCGGGCAGGGCCAGGACGAGCGCCAGACCGGTGGCCGCCACGACCACGGCCCGGGCCGCCCGTGACCGGCGGCGTCTTCCCCAGAATCGGCGCAACGCCGGTCGCAGATGAGAGGTCAGCATGGGCCGCAGCTTTGCGACAGACGCACAACAATCCGCCCGTCGCTGGGCCGCGTTGCGCTCACTGGACGCCGGAATCCACCCCCGCGGGTGAGAAACCGTGCCGAGGGCGGGCGAAACGTCAGGTGAGGGCTTATTGCGCCCACGGGGCCAGGACCGCGGCACGGCCCACTCAAAGACGGGGCCCCGCACGCAGTTGTACGGGGCCAGGCTTGCCCGGTTGTCACTCCGCTTCCGCTGGCCACGGCTGGACCGCTTCCGCGTACGGCGCGTACAGGTCGGCGCGGCCCGCGGGGTCGTAGTCGTGGTCGGCGTCCTCCTTGTTCTCGTTGTCGCGCTGGCCGTGGAGGGTGCAGGGAAGCATGCTGAACGTCGTGCTGACCCACGGTTGTGTGCCCGGCGACGGGGGCCCGACGGCCCCGAGGGCCGGTGCTCAGGTCCGTCGTTCCTTCCGCACCTGTTGCCGCGCCGTGCGCAGGGCCAGCGGCGCTGCGGCTGCCCAGGCCTGGGGCGAAGAGGAATGCGGGTAGGGAACGGGCCCTGTGGTGGCAAAGCGGTCGTAGCCGGCGATGACCTCGGGCAAACGGTAGCCGTGATGGGCCGCTGCCGCGATGAGGCCCTCGGTGACGGTGTCGACCTCGTCGGCGAGCTTGTAGCGGGCGAGGCCCAGGGCGATGACGGCGTTGTCGTGGGGCCAGGCACTGCCGCGGTGGTACGAGAGAGGGTGGTACGGCTTCTGTCCGGCGGCCAGGGTTCGGATCGCCCAGCCGGAGAAGAAGTCCGGTGCCAGCAGGCGTCGACCGACCCGGCGGGCGTGCTCCGCGTCGAGGATCCCGGACCACAGCAGGTGGCCGGCGTCCGAGGCCAGGGCGTCGACCTGTTGTCCGCCGCCGTCCAGGGCGAGAGCCGGGAAGTCGGCTTCCGGCATCCAGAAGTCCTTTGTGAAGCGGCTGCGCAGTCGGGCGGCGGCGTCACGCAGCCGATGCGCGTACGGCTTGTCCCGCCAGACCTCGTGGGCGAGTTCTGCTGTGCGCTGGAGTGCGTCGTAGGCGTAGCCCTGGGCTTCGGAGACGGCGATGGGGCCTTTTGCTTGTGTGCCGTCGGTGAAGCAGATGGCGCCTTGGGAGTCCTTCCAGTTCTGGTTGACCAGCCCGCCGGGGTCCGGGGTGTAGACGAGGTAGCCGTGTTGTTCCAGGCCGCCGTCGGTGAGCATCCAGTCCACGGCCTGCCGGGCGTGCCGCTCCAGGCGTAGGGCGAGGGTGCTGTCGCTGGTTGTCTCGTAGTGGGCGTGGAGCAGGACCAGGAAGAGCGGTGTGGCGTCGACGGCGCCGTAGTACCGGCCGTAGGGGATCTGGCGGAAGTGGGCGAGTTCGCCGTGGCGGGTCTCGTGGACGATGCGTCCGGGCTGTTCGCCGCTGAAGGTGTCGTAGCGCTGCCCCTGGGTGGCGGCGAGTGCGCTCAGCGTGGCGGCGGCCGTGTCGGGTCGGTAGGGCAGGAGGAAGTAGGAGGTGAGCAGGGAGTCGCGGCCGAACAGGGTGAGGAACCACGGGATGCCGGCGGCGGGGACGTGCACCTCGTCACCATCCACGCCGGTGACCGGGATGGTCAGCAGGTCCACGTCGGCGAGGCCCCGTTCGCAGCTGCGGCTCAGGTCGTCCGTCGCTGTCGGCGCCTGCCGATGGGGGTGCGGCACGGCAGGCGCTTCGAGCGGCAGCCCGTGCGGGTGGGCACGGACGGTCAGGTGCAGCTCGGTCTCGCCGTGCCCGTCGAGCCGAAGGTGCCAGCTGAGGGTCCGCGCAGTGGACTGCGCCGCTCCCTGCGCCGTGTCGACGGTGTCCGGGGCGGGATGGCAGGTGAGGGTGGTCCGGGCGTGCCAGTCGGCCCGGTGGTAGTCGAAGTGCAGGCCGTCGGGCGTGGTGTGGGCTGTGTACCGGCCGCCGGGCTTGGCGTAGTGGCGGTCGTCGGCCCGCAGTTCGAACAGGTCGGCGAAGTCGGCGTCGACGGTGAGGTCGAGGCGGGCGGTCACCGGGTCGGGAAGGTTGCTGACCAGGCGCAGACGTTCGGTGAGCGTCCCCGCGGTGACGGTCTGTCGACGGAAGACGGTGTAAGCGGGTGGTTTGTCCCGCGTGCCCCGGGGGGTGAGGACGCACTCGGCCGTGTCGTCCGTCGCCGCCTCGGCGGGCACCAGGGCGATGGGGCTGCTGCCGTCGACGGCGAGCTGCCAGCGGCTGAGGTGACGGGCGTCCCTCAGGAACAGTCCGTCGGGTGTGGTGCCGCGGGTGCCGCTGATGGCTGCGTCGGGGTCGAGGCGGACGAAGGTGGCGTCGCGCACCAGCTGGACGCGGTGGTCGGCCGCGGTCATGGCATGGGCTCCTTCGGGTCGGCGCACAGCAGGTCGAGCGCGAGGGCGGCGGTCCAGGAGAACTGCCGGGACCCTCGTCCGGCGCCGGTGGTGGGGTCGACGTATTCGGCGAACCGGGACCGTCCTGCCTCCGCGAGAAAGCCCTGCCGGAGGCGTTCGGCGGCCGTCTGGAGACGGTGGGTGTGCAGTCCGCGCTGGATCAGCCAGGCCGTGTTGAACCAGGCCGGGCCGCGCCAGTAGCGCTGGGCGTCGAAGGCGTGACCGGTCAGGTCGTAGCTGGGGACCAGCCGGGTGGCCGCTGCGCCGAAGTGCGGGCCGTCGAGGGTTTCCTGCAGTCGCCGGACGATGTCGTGCGGCAGGCCCGGCACGACGAGCGGGATGAGGCCGGTCACGCTGCGCTCGTCGACCAGGGTGTCCGTGTTCAGGTCGCGGGCACGGAACAGGCCGGCGTCGTCGTCCCACAGCCGGGCCACCAGCTGCCGGGTCAGTTCGTCGGCGCGTGTCGTGTGAGATGCGTCGTCCGTGCCCAGGTCGCGGGCCATGGCGGCGAGGGCCCGCTCGCTGACGATGAGCAGGGCGTTGAAGCAGGGGTCTTCCACGGCGAAGCTGTGTTGCAGCGCACGGTCGTCGTAGCCGGCCTCGCGATAATCCGTCGCCAGCCGGACATAGCGGCCGTAGTCCAGGTCGGTGGGCCGGTCGGCGGGCTGGCCGTGGTTCAGGTCGGCGCGGTGGAAGGCGTCGGGCGCGGCGGGCTCGACGCGCTGCAGGGCCTGGTCCCAGCAGGGGCTGTTGTCCATGCCGGGCTCCCAGGGGTGGACGACGGCCGCCAGCCCTCGGCCGCCGAGGTCGCGGCGGGTGAGGAGGTAGTCGTGCCACGCGGCGAGCCGTGGATAGGCACGGGCGAGGAAGCCGCGGCGCCGGGATTCCTGCGGGTCTGCCTGGTGCACGAGCCAGGCGGACAGGGCGTGCACGGGGGGCTGGACGATGCCCGAGGTCTCGGGGGCGGGGGGCGGGGGGGGCGGTGCGGTGCGGGGGGGGGGTTGGGGGGGGGGGGGGTCGGTGATGCGGGCGTGGGCGAGGTCGGCGTGGAGGGTGAGGGTGGCCTGCGGGCCGAGGTCGCGTTCGGTGACGGTGGCGTGGATCTGGT
>NZ_JBEZKJ010000172.1:0-8940 GCF_040651675.1 Streptomyces sp. NPDC048415
GGTCCAGCGCTCGGACCGCTGAGGAACTGGTATAGGGCCCGTCTCACTTGACGTTGTCCCTGATGCGCAGATCCGAGAACGTCTCATGAGACACCAACAAGATCTCATGCGACGGGACCCCTCGGAAGGCCAGGTCGGAGGGGGTGCGTGAAGTGGGGCGGGAGTTGCCGTTCCGAGAACGTGTCACGGTGACGGAAGTTCTTTCGGAGTTCGGCGGTCTGCGGATGTCGAGAACGTGCCACCGGCTCCGTCCCAGGGACATCAGCGGCCACCACCGGCCGCACGAGGAGGAAGGAGAGACCGGCATGGCGATTCAGCGGATGGACAACGTCGGCATCGTCGTCGAGGACATGGATGCCGCCGTCGCGTTCTTCGTGGAACTCGGTATGGAGCTGGAGGGCAGGGCGGAGGTCGAGGGTCTCTTCGCCGACCAGTGCACCGGGCTCGAGGGCGTCCGCTGTGACATCGCGATGGTCCGGACCCCGGACGGTCACAGCCGGCTCGAGCTGGCGAAGTACCGAAGCCCCGCGGTGATCAGCGCCGGGCCGCGCAACCGGCCGCACAACATTCTGGGCACGCACCGCGTCATGTTCGCCGTCGACGACCTCGAGGACACCGTTGCCCGCCTGCGCCCTCACGGCGCCGAACTCGTCGGCGGGATCGCCCGGTTCGAGGACAGCTATCTGCTCTGCTACCTCCGCGGCCCGGAGGGCATCATCGTCGGTCTGGCCGAGCAACTGCGCTGAGGGTTCGGGTTGGCTGCGGATCCAGGAGCTGCTCGGGACGGCACCGTTGAGGCTCGCCGGCGGGCTGAGGTCACGGGTGGCGGAAGCCGCGGTCGGGGTCGCGGGCCTGATCGGGGTCGAAGGCTGCGAACCAGTCGTGCGGGGCGAGGTTGATCATGCCCAGTGACTGATGGATCTCGTTGTCGGGCTGCTCGATGCCGTCGAGGGAGTGGTCGAACAGCATGAGCACGTCGTGGTCCTGGAACAGGAGTCAGAGCAGGCGTCCCAGCCGAAGTCCGCTCGGTCTTCGGGCAGGCCGCCACGGTGTCGCGCACGAGCCGCGGCCGGTTGCGGGTCAGGTCCTGGGCGCGGGCGATGCCGAGGTGCAGGGCCATCTCCTCGCCGGTGCTGCGCGGTCGACCTCGGCGTTGGACGAGCAGTCGGCGGCGAGATCGTCGAAGGGCTGGGCCATCTGCCGCCGCCACAGGCCGCCTTGGTGCCAGGTCACCCGCGGCAGTGAGCCGAAGAGTCCGCCGGCGCTTCGCTGGGCTGGTTGATCACCCAGCGTGGACGCCTCCTGCCACGCCTGGTCCGACAGTTCCTGAAGGGCCAGGCGCAGCACCGCTCGCGTGCGCGGGGTGAGGACCTCCTCCCCTTCGTCGTCTTCTTCGTCCCAGTCCTCGCTCAAGGGGTCGGCTCCGCCGTAGCGGGCGCTGGAGCGCAGGTGCTCGCGGACACGGTGCGCGGCCTGTTCGCGGGCGGCGAGCGACGTGTCGATGATCAGCAGTTCATCGGAGAACGGTTCGGCGCTCAGCGATCAGCGCGGGCGGCTGGGATGGTGGGTTGGGGTAGTACACGATCTGCGGGTCTCCTGCCGCCCAGGGGCTGGGGCGGGTGGCTGCCAGGGGCCTTCGCCGGCCCCCGGGCCCCCGCTTCCCCGGCGCCGCCCGGCGCGGGCAGCGCTCCCGTGGTGCAGGTGCGTGCGCGCCGGACGGCACCGGGGCCGTGGTCCTCTGGCGCGGGCTCGTTGGCAGATGCGGGACTGGCGGGGAGGTCGGCTCAGTCCGTGTCGGGATCGGGGTCGGTGCAGCCGGTGTCCAGCTGGAGATAGGCGCGCTGCCCGTCGTCGGCGACGTGGACCAGGAGCCGATCCCCGAGCGCTACATCGCGCACGCCAAGGCGCTGGACGGCCACGAGGTCGGCCAGGGCGAGGGCGACAGCGTGGCGGAGGCCCTGCTGCGCCTGTGGCGGCCGCCCGCGCACCTGTACTCGACCGAGCCGCCGTTCGACGGCTGGGGCAATCGGACCGACACCGACCCGTGGACGCCCCACCCCTGCGTCAGGTCAACGTGCGCCGACCTCAGGCGTCGGGGTTCCTACCCGTGGCCGCCGTCTTGATCCGGTCGATCTGGACCTTGGCCACCGCCTGATAGTCGGGCTGCTTGTTGCCACTCGGGCCCCGCAGGCTGACGACGACGCTACCGACACGCATGATCACATCGGTGTGGTCCGAGAGGGTGACCGCCTCTGTCTCGTCTGCGCCGACTGAGACCTGAGGGGGCTTCACCCCCTTCACCGCGTACTTGCGGTCATGGGCGACGAAAGCCTTCATGGTCACCTTGGCATCATCCGGGAACTGGAAGGCATAGACACGGATCCCTACCGAGTCCATGATCTCGTCCTCTGGACTGATGGTCGATCTGCCGACGGTCGACAGTCCGACACAGTCCGAGCTGGTGTTTTCCCGGCACACCTCCTCGACCTTGTCGCTGTCGAAGAGGGAGCCCCCTTCGCTACGCCATCCCTTCGGAGCTGCGGCCTTACTGATCAGCGCCCTGAGCACCATGTCAGGTTCCAGTACGACCGGGGAGCTCTTCTTTTGTTCGCTGCCGCCGCCCTGGCTGCCATCACTGCTTCCACACGCCGCCAATGCCGCCATCAGCGCCACACCGGCCGCGATCCCCTGTACCGCTTTGAACACCTTCAACCCCGATCACTTCTTGATCAACTTGATGTGCAGTCAACCGCACTGACGTGCGCCTGCCAAAACCGCGTCGTGAGGTCCGGGGGGTCAGGTCCCCGAAACGACCCGGCTGGCGAGAAGCCCGATGGCGCAGCCCAGCGGGATGATTGCCACGTAACGACCCCCGTGGCATTGCGCTCCTGGCCATGGCCAGGAGCGCAATGCCTGGTTCTGAGGGCCCACAGATCACGCAGGTCGGTTCTCCGCCTGGCAAGTTCGCGACGACCAAGGCCCGAGCGGTCCTGCGTCCGTTACCGGTAGGCCTAGGAGGTGATTGCCGCGAGGCTCTTCGACAGCGTCGAGCGCAGGGCGTCGTGTGCGGGGCCCAACCGATGTTCCTCGGCAAGACGTTCCTCGGCGTAGAGCCAGACAGGCGTCTGCCGCCGCTCTTGCGGCTCCCAGTGGTAGCGGGCGTGCACATGAGCGTGCAGGTGATTCCAGAAGTTGCCCAGGACTTCGTAGTTGACCCGGTAGAAAGCGGGGTCGGCCTTCGCGCACACCTCTTGGACGGCCTCTCCCAGCAGAGACAGATCCAGAAGGAATTCAACCCGTTCCGACCGGGATAGGTCGGTCAGATGGTCAGCGCTGTCGTGGACGAGAAGGCAGTAGCCGGGCAGGTGCTGGGTACTGCCCAGCACGGCCCACCCGGTACGCATCCGGTGCAGAACATTTGGGTCCTCGCCCCGTTCGAGGGCACTGATCCAGTCAGCGTCGGACATGTCGATCGCCTTGCCTTCGCGAACGCAGGGGCGAAATTTCTAGCACTCCTGAGATCAACACGGCTACTTTTGAGGCATGTTGGAGATCATTTGGCGCCTCGCCAACCTCGCCGGGCAGTACGGACACGTCACGGAAGCACAGGCTGCTGCCGTGGGAGCTTCCCCCGATGACGTCGCCCGTCTGCTCCAGGCGCGAGTCCCGCGACAGCCGGGAGACCAGCAGTCGCGGCCCGGCACTGAAAACGCACAGCTCCGGCTGATGGCGGTCCTGTACGTCCAAGGACAGGCCCACCCACGTGCCGTCGTCCCGCGTGACATCGCTGCGCTGCATGCCAAGAGCGTAGACGGCGGCTGCGGGGCGCCCCCTTGGTCGGTCGGTGGCCACGGCCGGAAACGACGCGCGGTGATCGTTGAAGTTCCCCCACTCACTTGAACGCCGGACCGAGTGAGGCGACGAGCGGCCCTGGCCGATTTCAGGGCTCTGTCCGCAGTTCCGTGAACAGACGCACTGGCGAGGGGGTGCTGTCCCTCTTCCTGTCGGTAGGCTCGCGACGTGACGGATCACGGCATTGAGTTCCCGGTCTTCCGACTTCATGTTGTGCCAGCGGTTCTCGCTCTTGCGAGTCCCTCGTGGCAGCGCGATATCTGGCTGCGGCCGGAGGAGTTCCAGGACCTGGACTACGTGGTCAACGTTCTGTTCGACGACTTCTGCAACGCAGACGATCCCGCGCCGTGGCTGGGCAAGAGCCTGCGGACCGAGGAGGAAGTCGCGCTTATGAAGGAGCTGGGCGAGGTCTACTCGACCGTACAGGAAGAGGTAGGTCGCGCTGCCTCGGACGAGGTCTATCTAGATGCTCCAGCCTGGAGCAACGTGATCGCAGTCGCGTGCAGGTTGGCTCAGGTGATGGTCACCAATGACCTCCAGGCTGCGGCTCTCCTGCATGAACAGCTCAACCTTCCTCACCACCAGAGGCCCATTGGAGGTGCGTCGATGGCTGAGTGAGGATGCGAGTGCGGAGGATCTCGAACGAGGCCCGGCGATACATGGCTCGCTTGAGTGTTTTCACCCGGTTCACGTGTCCTTCGACGACGCCGGAACTCCATTCGAGGGTGAGGCCGGCGGTGACGGCGTCGAGGTCCTGGCGGAGGGAGCCAGCGAAGCCCTGCATCGGCTTCGGGGCGTCCTGCTCGGGTGCCGCTCATCTGGCCCTGGGTCTCGGTGAAGCGGGCGTTGAGGTATGCCTTGAACGGTTCCAAGACGCCGTTGGGGCGGCGGTCGCGAGCGCAGGCCAGGAGTTGGTCGAGGTCGGTGTCGCGGAAGCGGCGTACGGTCTTGCGGTCGAGGTTCAGACGGCTGCCGATGGCGCTGATCGTCCAGCCCTTCTCCGCCAGGCGGTGGACGGCCTCGAATCGGTGACGGGTCCGCTCGATGATCTGGGTGCGGGGCAGTTCCGGCACCGGCAGTTCCATCGGAACCGGCTCTGGCACGGTGGGCTCCGTCTCCTGCTCGGCGTATTCGCGCAGGCAGTTGTGGTGCTGGTGGCAGGTCTTCTCCACCGCGGCGGACAGGTTCTGCAGCAGATGCCAGCGATCGGCGACTTTGAGGGCGTTGGGGGCGGCTTCCTTGACCGCCTTCGTGTATGCGGTGGCCCGGTCACGGCAGACGATCTCCGCACCGGGATGGTCCCTGAGCCAGGCCGCGAACGTCTCCGAGGTGCGGTCGGGCAGCACGTCCACGACCCGGCCGGCCTCGACGTCGACCAGGACTGTGCCGTAGGTGCAGCCTTTGCGGAAGGCGAACTCGTCCACCCCCAGCACCCGCGGGGCGCGGCTTTGAACTGGCGGCGCCGTCAGCAGACTTGGCAGCCGGGTCCGGCCTGCGGGCAAACGTAGGCGCCGGCACAGGCGTGCCGCCGGACGGCCGCCCAGCTCCACCGCGATCGACCGCAGCCACCTCGTCAGCCCGACACTTGACCTGTGGTGCCGCTCCGTCAGGCCCGGCACCTGCTCGACGAACGTCTTCCGGACACACCTCCTCCCGTCGCAGAAGTACCGGCGCACCCGCAGCCGAACCACGACCCGTCGTGAGCCCAACCGCCTTTCGTCCAGCCTGCGTTGGTACGAGCTGTGGACGCGTCTCGCCTGCTTCCGGCAGTCCGGGCACCGGCCCGGCCGACCGCTGGACACCGGAGGAGTCGCTGACACGCTCCACTCGCACACCGATCCCGGGAAACAACACATCCTCAACTGCCTTGCTCGCCACGGCAAGAAACACACTGCCGAAACGATCCCCCGGTCCCGCTCCTGACCTGGCGGTTCACGGAACTGCGGACAGAGCCAATTTCAAGAATCCTCATCACCGCAGGGTGTACTCGCACATGTGCTTGCCGTCGGCGCCACCCGGGTCCTCGGCGACCTTCTTCCCATCGACGGTGATGGAGCAAGGAGCAGCGGCGAACTGGCCGTTGGACAGCATCACCGGCCCCGGCACGACGGACACGGTGGTTCCGACCTTGCGTTCGGTGCTGTTCAAAGTGAGTTTGTCCGACTTCTTCCACGGCAGCGTGACTTGCTCGGAGCGGTTCGTGTCGAGGTTGTAGTAGACGCTGGACTTGCCCTTGCCGCTGACTTCGAAGGAGATCTCGTAGGTCCTGTCCTGGCCATCGGGGGCTGGCTTCGGCGACGACGTGGGCATGCCCTTGTCGGCACGCTCCGTCTTGTCGTCGTCGCCGCTGCTGCCGCACGCGGCCATCAGCCCGGCTGCCGCGATGAGCGCTGCTATGGTCTTTGCCCTGCGCATGCGTGTACTCCCCGTCGTACGGATGTGACCTGCTGTGTTGAATGATCTCACCCTGACTGGGATTTCGGTCGGCGGGCTCCCTGGCTAACAACGGCGCTCACAGTGGCCAACCGAAGATTCAACGGGAAGCTCCACACCTCCACGCGGGACCTTCACCCATCCGCGGCTGCATTTCAGCAGGCCAGCGAATTGCGTCGCTTGGCCCCTGGGGGACAACCCCGGTAGCCCAACCCGTAGGCGTCCGTTGGCGCCATAGGTGGCTGCGAACAATCCACCGTCCGACGAGGTCCATGTCGGCTCCGGTGACTCTTGTGGCACCGCGCCTGTCAGGCCATCGAGGTGCTCAACGGCCTCGCGGATGACGTAGCGGTCGAGGTCGGGCGACTGCAGACAATGCCGCGTACACGGCGCTCCGCCAGCCACCTCCTGCGGCCCCAGCCTCCCACTACGCGAGGGCACGTTAGCCGTGGACGACGTGTGTTGAGCCACGCCGTCCTTCTTCGGCCTCTTCTGCCCAAATGATCTCTACTATGCGGCCCACGGATAGAGAGCTTGGCCTACGGGCGTAGTGGTCACACCAGTTCGGGCGAGGTGGAAGGCCTGCATGGAACGGATGGATGATGCCGCCGGCCGGTTGATCGCCGGACGCTATCGCCTGCTGCACAGGCTCGGAGCCGGCGGCATGGGGCAGGTCTGGCTCGCCCATGACCAGGAACTCGCATGCGATGTCGCGCTCAAGGAGATCGCTGTCCCGGCCGAGACGCCGCAACAGGAGCTGAATGCCCGTATCGCCAGAGCCAAAGGCGAAGCACGGCATGCGGCTCGGCTGCGCGGGAACTCCCATGTCGTGACCGTGTACGACATCGTCGAGGAGAACAGCCTTCCCTGGATCGTCATGGAGTACGTGCCCGGCGCGAAAGACCTAGCCGCATTGCTGCGCGAGAGCGGGCCCCTACCATCTGCCGAGGTTGCCCAGATCGGCCTAGCCGTGCTCGATGCGCTGAGCGAGGGCCATCGGCTCGGCATTCTGCACCGGGACGTCAAACCCTCCAACGTGCTGCTGACCGGCCTCGCCGCCCAAGGATCGATCCGCAAAGGGATTGGACGGGTGATGCTGACCGACTACGGCATCTCGCTCCACCAGGACTCCGGCGAACCGCGTCTCACCTCGCCTTCCGGGATTATCGGAACGCCGCACTACCTCGCCCCGGAACGCGCACGGGGATCAGCACCAACAGCGGCATCGGACCTGTTCTCCCTCGGTGCCACGCTGTACTTCGCGGTCGAAGGCCACGGCCCATTCGACCGCGACTCAGAAGTGGCCACCCTCACCGCACTCCTCTTCGAGGCTCCCGCACCGCCGCGCCGAGCCGGGAACCTAGCCGCCGTCCTGCTGGAACTGCTGACCAAGGACCCCAAGGGGCGGCTACGCGGCGACGCCGCAGCCCACCGGCTCGCCCACTTCGCCGCCACACCACGATCCGAACGCGCATCACGAACCCCCAAGCCGACCGCCAGGATCTCACCGCCTGTTCAGCCTCCGACCCGTACCGCCTCCCACCCACTTGCCCCACAACAGCGGCCTGTCACCGCGCCGGACAAGTCCCGGACACACCGCCCCTGGCAACCACCCAAGGAAAGTCAGGGCCGCCGTAGCCGCTCCCGGAAACCCCAGGGCCCCTGGCCGCGCAGGACATCCAAGCCACCCAGGAGCAGACCGAGCGGAGAGGATGCCGAAGACCAGGTAAAGTTCTGGGGCAAACGGGAGTAGATCCGCCTGACCATCATTCTCGTCCTCGTAGTCGGTGTGTGGCTGTGGGCCGTGTTGGGGGTGCGCTGAGCTCGCACACGCATGCAGAGAATCCGGCCGGAGTGGGACAGGCATTTGAGCGAGGCCGACGTCGCCCGTGCAGTCCCACCGGCGAGGAGCGAAAGGCACGTTAGGCCCGCTGCGGACGCTTCCTGGGTGGAGGCGGACGGCGCTTCTGGTGCGCGCGTAGGCTCACGAATGGTCAGTACATGATGTAGGGGTTGAAGCCGCGTGTCCATGGCGTGTCCCAGTCGGAGACTAGAGGAAGGGCGCGACGATGTCCGCTTCGACGCCAGGGGTGGTATTGAGGGCACCTGCAGCGGCGGCTTCGGTCCGGTCGACGGGCGGCGCCTGCTGCGGCATCTGGAGTGCAGCGGTCGGCCAGCACCTTGCCTCGTCACGGCCAGTCTGCTGAATCATGATCATGCTCCTTTCGTTTTGCCGTCGCGCCCGATGATTCACACGGGCACGTGTGGTCTCTTGTGGGGCTCAGCCCGGCGGTCGCGCCGCGGGCTGTGCAGGCCCGGGGCATGAGGCCCGGATGGCATGAATGTCACGCTGATGCCGGTGGGGCCGATTTGCAGTGAGAAGGTCCACCAGTCCGTCGAGCACTGCAATACCTCGGGGTCGCCGAGGATCTCATCCCTTGGGGTAATGCCTGGCAGAACCGACCTGACGTCCATCCGATGCGGCCAGACACGGTCGCCGGATCAGATCAACACGAGACTCCCCCACCAGCGTCGGACCGGTGTTCCCCGAACTGTTCTAAGACGTCATCCGCTTTCCGAACGTGATCGTTTAGTTCGGGTGGGTGGGCATGAACTCCCGTTTGTGGCGGGAGAGATGGGCGTGGTTCGTCCGTT
>NZ_JBEZKJ010000173.1:0-8645 GCF_040651675.1 Streptomyces sp. NPDC048415
TGACCCCGGCAGCCTGAAGCTCGGGCAGGCACGGGCGAGTGAACCGGGTGGCCTGCTCGCGTGCCCGCTTGCCCAGCAGCGGATCCGGCGCGGCCCCGATCACGGTGGCCCACGCCGCCGCACCGGCATCCGGGCAGGAGCCCTCCCGGGCGGCCGCTCAAAGATCTTGGACGGGGTGTCAAGAGAACCGGCGGCCCGATCCTCTCCAGTCATGTACGGCCACGGCCCCGGCCTGGGGCACTGAGGAGCCGCACACTGGAGGAGGTTGCTCAGTGAAGTTTGCCGACATGCTGCTGCTCGTAGTCGCCGTTCTCGTTCCCGGGATCAAGGGCCTGCTGGACAGCGCGGCGTACTGGAACCGGGCCCGGGGGAAGGCCGCGATCATCCGCGCCAAGCGGGCCGCGCAGGACGTCCCGCCGGACGAGGCACCGGGGAAGCGGGGGAAGCGCAGTGCCTGACCTGGAGACCACCGACGTTACGGACGCCCCGGAGACGACACCATCGCCCAACATCGAGGCCCTGGCGGCCCTGTACCGGAAGGACGGACCGCGGATGACGGCGCTGGTCGCCCGGCTGCTTCGGGAGCGTGACGTTCCCGAAGCAGCCGTCGGTGCCGAGGATCTCGTACATACGGCGTTCGAGAAGGCCCTGCGCGTACACCGCGTTCTGACTGAGCCGCGCGCGTACATCTACACGACGCTGCGCCGGGACGTGACCCACTGGGCGGTCCGGCTGCAGAGGGAACGGGAGCGGGAAGCCGAGCGTCTCGCCGAGCTGCGCACCTCTCCCGCACACGGCCGCGACGTCGGCGCCCTTGTTGCCGACCGCGTCATCGTGCGGGATGCGGTCCGCCAGCTGTCCACGCAGCAGGCCACGGCCGTCGTGGCGGCCAAGATGTACGGCTTCACCCAGCACGAGACCGCGCAGCTGACCGGCAGGCACCCCGGCACGGTGGCCGTGAACATCGCGCGGGCGGTCGTCTCCCTGGCGCTCACCCTGACCCCGGTGCTGCTCATCCTCCTGGCGATCCGGCTCTACAACGGATGGTCCCCGTTCCTCATTGCTGGCGCCCTCATCCTCGGCTCCAGGGCGACGAGTTCCGTCATCTGCTGCCACACCCCCATCAGCCTCTTCTTGCCCGGGCCGATCGATCCGGGGGAGGCCGTGAAGCTGCTCCGGGGTGTTCAGCGGGTACGGGCGAAGCTCGGCGCGGGGCGCTGACGCACCCCCGGTGGACGGTGAGCGCACCATCCACCCGGCAAGGTGCCGGAAGAGCGCGGCGGGCTTCCCCTGTCGGCGCGTGTCGGTGTGAGGTCTCAGGAGATGCTTAACGTTCGTGCTCTGGACATAGTTGACGTGACAGGTGGTCGTTGTCCCTCGCTCACGGGCGAGGGAAGGTGTCTCCGGTGGGCGCTTGTGGACTTGCAGCAGTTGACCGAGTACCGCTTTCGAGCCGTACGCGAGGTGCTCGGCGGGTCTCCGATCGGGGAAGTCGCGGCCCGGTATGGCAACTGGTATGCCAGGAAATCGTTGTTGGACATCGTCGACCTGCACGTCGCCACCGAGCCGACGAACATGGTTTTGCATCCCGCGGTCTGCTTCGACTTCGACCCCGCCCCGCCTCCGCCCCGGGTCATGCAGCAGCTCATCTGACTGTCAACACCGCGCACTGCCGCATTGCGAGCAGCCGGGCTACCTGAGAGAGCAGATCGGTCCTGAGGGCGCACCCGCAGCCTGGAGTCGCTCGCCAGCCACCCCAGTACGGTGGCAGCCCGCGGCGAAGCAGGTCTGCGGCGCAGCCGGGTGAGGCAGTGCCGCCCTGCGGCCCCTACTGGACGCCGGCCGGCCCGGGTTGCGTGACGGCTGCCGCGGCGCGCAGGCACTCCATGAGCCCATCCCGCATCCCGCCCGCGATGGCCTTCGGACCAGCCAGGTCGTGTGCCAGGCCCAGCGGACATCCGAGCTTGTGTGTCACTGAGGGGTGTGGCCAGGACGGCCCGGAAGGAGGGACGCCTGGCGGGGCCCGCGACAGCCCCACCGCGGAGAGACCTTGCACAGACGCTGACGAAGCTCGTGCGAGGTGTTCAGTGACCGGTGGTGACAAGATCTTCGAGCTGGTGGGCGAGTTCGGGGCTGGGTTGGGGGATGGCGCCGAAGCCGTCGAGCTGGTTGACGTCCAGGTCCTCGATGGCGTCTTTGACGGCGGCCTTGGGAACGGTGGCTGCGTCCTCGGGCAGGTCGATGTAGACGGTGAGGCCGCCCGGGCCCGGGGCGGTGTCGACGACCTCGTGCGGTACGGGGGCGTACTGGCAGGGTTCGTGTTCCAGGACGGGGACCTGGCGTGCCCAGTACTTCGCATCCCGCCATTCGCCGCGGGCCAGATGGAGCAGATACAGGCACAGGGCGCCGGTGGCCTGGCCGCCGCCGGCGGCGAACTGCAGCCAGAACTGGGCGCCTTCCTCACGGTCGGCGAGCAGCAGCAGGCAGGCGAAGGCGAGCGCGCCGCCCGGGTCGCGGGTTTTGTCGAAGCGCGCGAGACGGTGGGCGGCGTCGTCGTCGTGGATGACGCCCTGGCACAGGGCTCGCAGTTCTGAGTCGGCTTGTTCGTGCAGCAGCAGGGGCGGGCGGGCGGAGCGGGACAGGCTGCTGCCGGGGCCGGTGAGGGCCTGCATCCAGCGCAGTTCGAGGAGTTGGTCGGTGATGCGCTGGCGGGAGGCGTCCCGGTGTGCCGTGGTGTAGTCACCCTCGAAGATCCGGGCTCGGGCGAGGGCTTCTTCGATGGTGCGCGGTGTGTGGGGGCGCATGCTGGTCTCACTCCTCATCGTCGCCGTCCTCGCCGATCGCCAGGCCCAGTTCGGCCGCCAGCCGGCGTTTGGCGGCGCGGCGGGTGGAGCGGACCGTCGCCTCGCACACGCCCATCACCAGCGCCGTGCGCCTGGTGGGAAAGCCGAGGGCGAACTGCAGCACCATGACATCAAACTGGCGCTCCGGCAGGCGGGCCATTGCCGCATACAGGCCCAGCCCGTCTTCCAGTTCGGTGACCTGCGCGCAAAAGTCCTGGCGGAAGTTGTCCAGGATGGGGTCGCAGGCCGCGCGTATGGCGCGTTCGAACGCCAGGGTCTCCAGCGCCGCTGCCTCGCGGCCGCGGGTTCCCAGTTCGCCGGCTACGCGCTCTTTGAGCAGGGTCCAGGCGAAGGCTTCGGGGTTTTCCTGGGCGGTGACCTGCCGCCAGATGACAGCGAGGAACACGAAAGTGGTGTCGACGAGCTGGTCGGCTGCCACCTGGTCGCCCAGCTGCACGCAGGTGTATTCGAAGTACGCGTGGTGATAGAGCTCATGGAAAGCCCAGAACACGGGCGGCATCACGTCACTGGGCTCTTGCAGCGCGCGCTCGGCCCGGTCGCCGGGGCCCTGGCCGGTCATCGACTGCCTCCCTCGTCCAGGCGGCCGGGCACCTCGGGGCGGGCGCGCCGGGCCGGGGAACGGGGCCGGGGAGGCGGTGGAGCCGATGGAGTCGGTGGAGCGTGGCGAGGGCGAGCGGGAAGACGCCGGGCCGCGGCCGGAGGCTGAGACAGAAGAACGCCCCCGCTCCGAAGAGCCGGGGGCCGACCGCTGGATCAGATCCAGGTCACTTGGCGGACGTATACGCATTCATGCCGGGGAACGATGAGGTAGACGAAGAATCCGCTGTCGACATGTGCGGTGTCTCCCTTCGGACCCAGCCCTTCGTACTGTGTTCCGTCGAGGTAGAAGGCCGCCGCAGCCCGCACCAGCTCGTCAGCCTTTTTCTCGACCTCGGCGACGAACGCCGGCGGTGCTTCGCCGATGACGTACGCCTCGCTGGGGTCGTACTCCCACCTCCACGTCACTCGGACACCGCCTGCGTCGCCGTGTCCTCGACGGCACGCAACTCCGCCATGGCAGATCGGAATGCGGGGTCGTCCTTGCTGGCCGTGCCGTGGATCGTGGCGAGAGCACGGCTACGGCGTGCGGAGAGATCGGGCCGACGCTCGATCTCCACCTGAGCGGCCCAGTGGGTCAGCCAGTGCTGAAGGTGCCCGATCTTACTGGTCCGAATGGCGGCGGCGAGTGCTTCTTCCTTGTGCTTTTCCATCTCGTCAAGGCGGTGAGGGGCGATCCGGGCGAGCGCCACGCGGACGGCGTCGGGGGTACGTTCGGGGCGCGGGACAAGCTCCGTGCCGTGGTCCGGCTGTGTGCTCACGATGTCCTCCAAGGGGTGCCCCGGCCAGCATATCCAGCCGGAGCCTACGGGTCAGACGTCGTCGTCCAGGCCCTCCTCGCGGCGGATCATCCGCCAGGCGGCCTTGCGGGCGCTGCGGTCCGGGGCGAGCTCGGCGACGATTAGCGTCAGTGCGTGGTGCGGGTCGTAGTCGTAGGGGATGCCCCACGCGTCGAACCGCTGCCCGGCGAGCCGCGCGCCGCGCGGGGTGGAGCTGAACCGCATCGCGAAGTGGCCTGTGGGGCTGCTGGTGGGGTGGGCGACACGGTCGGGGGGAGCGGTCTCACTGTTCATGCCCTCAACGCTCCCCGCGGTGGCGTAGCGTGACCGGCGGTTACGCTCCGCCGCGTTCCGGTTGTACGCGCCGGAGCGGGAGGTGTACGAGGCGCGCCGCGTGACCGGCTCGGGGCGGGCGCGCCGGGCCGGGGAACGGGGCCGGGGAGGCGGTGGAGCCGATGGAGTCGGTGGAGGAGGCGTTCTGGAAGGAGTTCCTGCGCTCCCTGCGTGAACGCGGCCTGTCCGGTGTCCGCCTGGTCGTCACCGACCAGCACTCGGGCCTGGTCGCCGCGGTCCGCAAGGTCATGCTCGGTGCCGCCTGGCAGCGTTGTCGGCGAAGGAGGACCTGACCGCGTTCGCGGACTTCCCGCCGAGGCACTGGAAAAAGATCCAGTCCACGAACCCGCTGGAGCGGATCAACCGGGAGATCAAGCGCCGGACCGACGTCGTCCAGGTCTTCCCCAACGACGACGCCCTGCTGCGGCTGGTCACCGCCGTGCTCTTCGAGATGCACGACGAATGGATCGCCTTCCCCCGCCGCTACCTCCCCGAAGGCAGCATGGACGAGCTCTACCGTGAACTCCCCGAAAGCGCCCCCCGCACTACCCAACACCCCGAACAAGCCCACCAGTTGATCGCTTACACCATGACGAGGGACGCCATCAGTTCAGGAGACGGCAGACGTCAGGTATGTCAGGTATATCCCTCCCTCGCAGTCGGGCATCTTCCGCAGGGTCCAGCGGCCTTCGACGGTCGCGGAGGAAAAGTTCGACTCGGCGTCGTCCTCCTCCACCTCGCCCTCCTTCAGGGCGTATCCGGCCTTGGGAAGCTTCTTCTGCAGGAACGCCAGGGCGGCGGCGAAGCGGCCCCGTACGACTGTGGTGACGACGAGCCGGTCGCCGGTGCGGTGCTGCACCGAGGTCACGACCGCGCCGTCGGGCACGGGAAGGTTTGCCGGGAAGTCCCTGGGAAGCGGCAGTGAGGCGTTGGTGGGACAGCCGCCGGGCGCGGTGCCGGCCGTTTTCCCGGCCGCGTACGGCGTCGCCACTGAGGGCTCGGCCTGCTTGGCCGTCGCCGAACATCCGGTGACGGCCGCCAGGCCGAGGGCGGTGCCGATCAGTACGGCAGCCGGGGGCAAAAGCTTCATCTACTGGCCTCCTCTGGGCTTCTTGTGCTTGCCGCCGACCACGGCGTCGTATGCGCCGTACAGCGTGTTGCCGGAGGACTGGCGGGCAATGGAGGCCAGTGCGTCGTAGTTCTGCGCGCCGCCGGTCGCGCAGGCGCCGGTGCAGCCGTCGGCGTAGGCGGCGAGCACGCGGCCCTGGGCGTCGAGGGTGACGTCGTTGAAGTCCAGGAGATTGCGGTCGTTGCCGCAGGTGGTGCCACCCGTGCAGATCGACCCCTTCTGGACCGGGTCGGTGGGGGTGGCGTCGACGGTGACCCAGGACTGGCCGCCGTCGTAGGTGGTGGCCACGTACAGGCGCCAGATGCCCTTGAAGTTGGTCGTGTCCTGGTAGTTGCCGCCGGTCGTGGTGCCCAGGAAGGCGAAGGCGGCGCGGTTGTCGTCGCCTGCAGTCACGGCCGGGAAGACGATGTTCTTGATGCCGAGGCCGGCGCCGACGTTCTGGTCGTACAGCCACGTCTTGCCCATGTCGTGGCTGACAGCGATACGCGCGGTGTCGTCGCTGTTCTGGTAGCCCATGTAGACGGTCCCGCCGGCCCCGATTCCCACGCTCGGGTCGGAGTCACCGGGGGTGCTGGACGGGTTCTTGCGGACGGCCCACGTCAGCCCGTTGTCCTCGGAGACGGCCACGGCCTGCTGGCCGCCGCAGCCCTTGTTGGGCACATACACCGTGCCGTCCGGGGCCACCTTCACGTGCCCGTGCAGGCCGCCGCAGTCCAGCAGCGAGTACATCGGAACCGCGGGCCCGTACGTCAGACCGCCGTCCCGGCTGACCGCGCAGGAGGCGTCGGCGATGTCCTGGGAGCAGTAGTAGACGGCGTGGGGGTACGACGTGAGGGCGCCTGGCCCGCCCGGGGCGAAGGGTCCGCCACCGATGGTCTGGTGGTCCACACCGGAGTTGATGCCCGAGCCGCTCGTCGGTGTCCACGTCTCGCCGTCGTCTTCGGTGTAGCAGGTCAGGGCGGTCTTGCCGGCGAGCTGCGACTCGAAGGTGCGGTGGGTGGCCGGGTCGGTGAACAGGATCGGGTCGAGGCTGGTGGCGCTGCCCTGGGGACAGCCGTTGGCCGCCTTCGCGCTCTTGTCCTGCCAGGTGGCGGCGCCGGCGCTGTCGTAGGTGACCTTGATCGTCGATGTGTACGCCTGGAACATCGCGGCGCCACTCGCGCGGTCGACGCCGATCGAGGGTTCACCAGCGTTGTGCGCGTCCTTGATGCTGTCGGGTGCCGAGGAGTTCGCGTACGTCGGCGGGAGGGCCGTGCTCGGTGGCGGATTGACCGGGTTGGCGACCAGGCTTGCGGTTGCGGTGAAGCTGTCGCCGAGCGGTGCGTAGGGCACCACGCGCACGGTGTACGACGCCGTCACCGCCGGGAGCAGTACGGTCTCAGGGTCACTGGAGGAGGCGGAGGCGGCCACCTCGCGGCCGTCCGCGTCGAGGACGTACAGGTCGAAGTCGGCTGCGGTATCGGGCCACTTGACGTCGATGCGCAGGCTGTGACCGGCGTCGTAGCCCATCGGCACCGACACCTTCAGCGCGTAGTCGTCGCAGAGTTGCGGACTTCCGCAGCTCACCGTCCCGGTGGTGCCGGTGACGTTCGGGACGGCGAAGGGACCGGCGCTCCATGTGGTCGTGGACGCGGTGTCGCTGACCGATCCGGAGGGCGGAGTGGCGGCGTCGGCCGACACACTCGGCAGGGTGCCAGCGACGAGCGCCAGCAACCCGACGGCGACACGCCCCCGCGACCGCGGGTGGCGGGGAAGACGGAGTATGGAGAAGAGGGCCACAGGTACCTCGTGGGTTCGCGAGTCGGACGAAGGGTCGTGGTGCGTGGCGGTACGGGTGGTGCCTTCGTCTGCTCTACGGGGAGGCAGACGGTGTCCGTCGCGAGAAACCGAACTCTTTTCGAAGCGGGCTCGACAGTGCGCCGCCCCGTCCGCCGGCCAGCCGTGGCTGAGCCAAGACGGTCGTCTTGCAGCTGGATCGCACTACTGGATGTCGACAGCGACTGAAAGGTCTGCACACGGCTTGTCGTGCACGAGAGGAAGCTGAAGCGTCTGGTGGAGCGGGGCTGGCTGGAGGAGGACGCGCCGGGGCGGTTCACCCTCGCTCGCCATGACGGGGACGCCGGCCGGGTCAACTCCCGGTGCCCAAGGGGCTCTTCTCCGTAGATTCGACGGTGCCAACCAAACGAATCGCAGAAGGGTGTGGCTCTCCTCCGGGGACGCCTTGAGCTGGGCGAACTCTGGTTGAGGGTGTGGGCAGGGTGGGCGTCCTTCTACTGTGGCGGTGGAGTAGGGGGCGTTGATGGTGTCGTTGATCGAGGAGTTGGAAGCGCGGGAAGCGGCGGCCCGTGTCCGGGTGGAGGAACTCGAAGCGGAGATCGCGGAGTTGACCGCGCGGCTCGACGGGGAGCGGGAGGCGTGGTCGCGGCTGCGGGTGACGCGAGAGACGGTGGCTGAGGTACTCGTTGGTCTGTCTGGGCAGGTGGTGGCTGAGACGGTGCCGCTGCAGGAGCCGGTGAAGCCCGAGGTGCGGGTGGTAGGGGCGATCATGGTGCCGCACTGGCGGGAAGGTCCCACGGCGGATGTCCTGCCGGATGTGTACCGGGACATCGTCCAGGTGGTCGCGGACGCGTCGGGGCCGATGCAAGCAAAGCAGATCGTGCCCCGGATCGGGCTGCCCGCGGTGTCCGGGAAGATCGAGGGCACGCGGGGGAAGCTGAAGCGGTTGGTGGAGCGGGGCTGGCTGGTCGAGGGCCAGCCTGGCCGATTCACACCGGCCCGCTGGGGGCCGGGCGGGGAATCGGTGAACTCGCGGAACGATAAAGGCTCTTCTCTCTAATGTGATGCGCCCGAAATGGCGAGACTAAGTCTGTTTCAGGTTTCAGTGGTCGGCGGGTTGATTTTGGTGAGGTAGTCGGCGAGGGAGTTGAGGATCTCGTCGGCGGT
>NZ_JBEZKJ010000174.1:0-8241 GCF_040651675.1 Streptomyces sp. NPDC048415
CCGCGGGGCCCGGGGGTTTTGTACGACCGGCGCGTGGGGGCCGGTTGGCCTTGCCCCTCCGGGCCCCTTCGCGCGTGCGGGCTCTATTCCGGTGACCGCTTCGGGCGCCACACCACCAGCGCGCTGGTCTGCTGGACCTCCTGGTACGGGACCAGGTCGCGGCGGTAGGAGGCGTGGACGGCGGCCTCGCGCTGCTGCATGGCGACCGCCGCACCGTCGAGGGCCGCTTCCAGTTCCACTACGCGGGACTGCAGCGCGGCGACCTGGTTCTCCAGCTCGATGATGCGCTTGATACCGGCCAGGTTGATGCCCTCGTCCTGCGACAACTGCTGGACGGTGCGCAGCAGCTCGATGTCGCGGGCCGAGTAGCGCCGGCCCCGCCCGGCCGTGCGGTCGGGGGAGACCAGGCCGAGGCGGTCGTACTGGCGGAGGGTCTGCGGGTGCAGGCCGGAGAGCTGGGCCGCCACCGAGATGACGTAGACCGGGGTTTCCTCGGTCAGTTCGTACGGGTTGCGCCGACGGCCGTCCATCACTCTCAAGCTCCCTTCGCGGCCTGGAACAGCTCCGCCCGCGGGTCCTCGCCCGCGGTCGCCTCGCGATACGCCTCCAGGGCGTCGCGCGCCTTGCCCGACACATCCTTGGGGACGCTCACCTCGACGGTGACCAGCAGGTCGCCGCGGGTGCCGTCCTTGCGGACCGCGCCCTTGCCCCGGGCGCGCATGGTGCGGCCGTTGGGCGTGCCCGGCGGCAGCTTCAGGGTGACCGGCGGTCCGCCGAGCGTCGGGACGCGCACCTCGCCGCCGAGCGCCGCCTCCGCGAAGGTGACGGGCACGGTGACGGTGAGGTTGTCGCCCTTGCGGCCGAAGACCGGGTGGGCGTCCACGTGGACGGTGACGTACAAGTCGCCCGAGGGGCCGCCTCGTTCGCCGGGTGCTCCCTTGCCGCGCAGCCGGATCCGCTGGCTGTCGCTGACGCCCGCGGGGATCCGTACCTGCATGGTCCGGGACGACTTGGCGCGGCCCGAGCCCTGACAGATCTCGCAGGGGTTCTCGGCGATCAGGCCTCGGCCCTTGCAGTCCGGGCAGGGATCGGTGAGCGAGAAGCCACCGCCCGAGCCGCGGGCCACCTGGCCGGTGCCCACGCACGTCGGGCACACCCGCGGCGTGCCGTTCGCGTCGCCGGTGCCCGAGCAGGCCTTGCAGGGCGCCTGCGAGGTCATGCGCAGCGGCACGGTCGCGCCGTCCACCGCCTCCGTGAAGCTCAGCGTGACCTCGGTGTCGATGTCCTGGCCGCGCCGCGGCTGCGTACGGGTGCCGGTGGTGGTGCCACCGCGGTTGAACAGGCCCCCGAAGACATCACCGATGCCGCCGCCGAAGCCTCCCGTGCCCTGGCCCTGGGAACCGCCTCCGAAGAGGTCACCCAGGTCGAAGTTGAAGGAACCGCCGCCGGCGCCGGGACCCGGACGGAAGCCGCCGTTGCCGAAGAGAGCGCGTGCCTCGTCGTACTCCTTGCGCTTCTTCGGGTCGCCGAGGACGTCGTTCGCCTCGGAGATCTCCTTGAAGCGCTCCTCGGCCTTGGCGTTGCCCTTGTTGGCGTCCGGGTGGAACTCGCGGGCGAGCTTGCGGTACGCCTTCTTGATCTCGGCCTCGGTGGCGTCCTTGGGGACGCCGAGGACCTTGTAGAAGTCCTTCTCGATGAAGTCCTTGGTGCTCATCCTCGACGTCCCTCCTCCCTCATTCCGTCAAGCTCAGCCCTCGTCCGGGCCACCGCTCTCCTTGTCCTCAACCGCCTCGGCCGACTCGTCGGCCTTGACCGTCTGCGCCCCGGGCTGGGGTTCGGCGACCGCCACCCGCGCGGGGCGGATGGTGCGCTCGCCGATGCGATACCCCGGCTGCAGAATCGCCACGCACGTCGTCTCCGTGACGTCCGGCGCGTACGAGTGCATCAGGGCCTCGTGGATCGTCGGGTCGAAGGGCTCGCCCTCCTTGCCGAACTGCTGAAGCCCCATCTTCGCCGCGACGGTCTCCAGCGACTCGGCCACCGACTTGAAGCCGCCGACCAGTTCGCCGTGTTCCCGCGCGCGGCCGATGTCGTCGAGCACGGGCAGGAGCTCGGTCAGGAGGTTCGCGATGGCGACTTCCTTGACCGCGATCCGGTCGCGCTCGACCCGGCGGCGGTAGTTCTGGAACTCGGCCTGGAGCCGCTGGAGATCCGCCGTGCGCTCGGTGAGCGCCGTGCGGGCCTGGTCCAGCTGGGCCGTCAGGCCGACCAACTGTGCTGCTGCGTCCCCGTCCGGGGCCGCCGCCCCCTCCGAAGAGGGGGTGGCGGTCTGCGGCTCGGCGTCGTCAGGGGTGGCGCCGGAGGGGACGTCAGGCTTCTCTTCGAAGCCCGGGGTCTCCTCCGTCACGCGGCACCGTCCTTACGGTCCTCGTCGACGATCTCGGCGTCGACGACGTCGTCGTCGGCCTTCGGCTGCTCGGCACCGGGGGCAGCACCCTCGGCGCCACCGGCGGCCTGCGAGGCCTGGGCGTCCGCGTACAGCGCCTGGCCGAGCTTCTGCGAGACGGCGGCGACCTTCTCGGTGGCCGTACGGATCTCGGCGGTCTCCTCGCCCTTGAGCGCGGCCTTCAGTTCCTCGACGGATGCCTCGACCTCGGTCTTGACGTCACCGGGGACCTTGTCCTCGTTGTCCTTGAGGAACTTCTCCGTCTGGTAGACGAGCTGCTCGCCCTGGTTGCGGGTCTCGGCGGCCTCGCGGCGGGCGTGGTCCTCCTCCGCGTACTTCTCGGCCTCCTGGCGCATCCGGTCGACCTCGTCCTTCGGCAGCGAGGAGCCGCCGGTGACGGTCATCTTCTGCTCCTTGCCCGTGCCCAGGTCCTTCGCGGTCACGTGCATGATGCCGTTGGCGTCGATGTCGAAGGCGACCTCGATCTGCGGGACACCGCGCGGGGCCGGCGGCAGACCGGTCAGCTCGAACATCCCGAGCTTCTTGTTGTACGCCGCGATCTCGCGCTCGCCCTGGTAGACCTGGATCTGCACGGAGGGCTGGTTGTCCTCGGCGGTGGTGAAGATCTCGGACCGCTTGGTCGGGATCGTCGTGTTCCGCTCGATGAGCTTGGTCATGATGCCGCCCTTGGTCTCGATACCGAGGGACAGCGGGGTGACGTCGAGGAGCAGGACGTCCTTGACCTCACCCTTGAGGACACCGGCCTGCAGGGCGGCGCCGATGGCGACGACCTCGTCCGGGTTGACGCCCTTATTGGCGTCCTTGCCGCCGGTCAGCTCGCGGACGAGCTCGGCGACGGCGGGCATACGGGTGGAGCCACCGACGAGAACGACGTGGTCGATCTCGGAGAGGTTGATGCCGGCGTCCTTGATGACGTTGTGGAACGGCGTCTTGCAGCGCTCCAGCAGGTCGGCCGTCAGCTGCTGGAACTGGGCGCGCGTGAGCTTCTCGTCCAGGTGCAGCGGGCCCTCGGCGGACGCCGTGATGTAGGGCAGGTTGATCGAGGTCTCGGTGGAGGAAGACAGCTCGATCTTGGCCTTCTCGGCGGCCTCGCGGAGGCGCTGGAGGGCCATCTTGTCCTTGGAGAGGTCCACGCCGTGGCCGCTCTGGAACTGCTTCACCAGGTAGTCGACGACGCGCTGGTCCCAGTCGTCACCACCGAGGTGGTTGTCACCGTTGGTGGCCTTCACCTCGACGACGCCGTCCCCGATCTCCAGGAGGGACACGTCGAAGGTGCCGCCACCGAGGTCGAAGACGAGAATGGTCTGGTCGTCCTTGTCGAGACCGTAGGCCAGGGCGGCGGCGGTGGGCTCGTTGACGATACGCAGGACGTTCAGACCCGCGATCTCACCGGCCTCCTTCGTCGCCTGACGCTCGGAGTCGTTGAAGTACGCCGGGACGGTGATGACCGCGTCGGTCACCTTCTCACCGAGGTACGCCTCCGCATCCCGCTTCAGCTTCTGCAGGATGAAGGCGGAGATCTGCTGGGGGTTGAAGTCCTTCCCGTCCAGGTTGATCTTCCAGTCCGTGCCCATGTGACGCTTCACGGAGCGGATGGTCCGGTCCACGTTCGTGACCGCCTGGCGCTTGGCGACCTCGCCGACGAGCACCTCACCGTTCTTGGCGAAGGCGACGACGGACGGCGTGGTCCTGGCGCCTTCGGCGTTGGTGATGACGGTGGGCTCGCCGCCCTCCAGAACGCTGACGACGGAGTTAGTCGTGCCCAGGTCGATGCCGACCGCACGTGCCATTTCGATGCCTCCAACAATGACTTGAGTGGAACGGACTCAAGTGTGCACGACGCCCGGCGCTCGGTCAACAGAGCTGAGTCGGGGGGGCTCAACTCTTATCCGCACCTTACGCGCAGGTATGCCTTTCAGCCCGTCCGGCGCTTGAGGACGAGGGCGTCAGACCGATAGGGAGGTCTGGGGGCGGATCCGCCAGGTGAGGGGATCGAGCAGGGGCGGCGGGGGAGAGAAACCGGACGCACGCCCCCTACCGCCGCGACGAGCACGACGGCCCCCGCCACCCACCACGCCGCTCCCGCCGCCACCCACCCCAGATCGATGAACAGCCCGACCGTCGCCCCCGCGAAGGCGGCGACCCCGATGACGACCGCGGCCCCCCGCCCGGTCAGCCCGACCCGGCGCAACCGGTGCACGAGATGATCGGGTCCGGAACGCGACAGCGGGCGCCCGGCGCGCCATCGCGAGACAAGGACGAGCCCGGCATCCGCGCTCGCCACGGCCGTCAGCGCGAACAGCGAGGCGACGCTCGCCCCCGCCTCCCTCTCCGCGTGTACGAGCACCCCCGCCGAGGCCAGCACGAACCCCGCGAACAGCGCCCCGCACCGCCCCGGCACGATCCGGGCCGGCGGCCAGCCGTGCATCAGGAACCCGGTGAGCGAGGCGGCCAGCACGCTCAGCAGCGCCGCGAGCCCGTCCATGACCTCGGCGGCCGCGCATCCGCTGAGCGCGAAGGCGGTGAGCACACCGACGGTCCCCATCACCCCGTCGGCGTGGTCGAGCGAGGCGAAGGCGTGCGTGACGAAGACGATCCAGCCGACGGCCACCACCGCACCCAGCAGGCCGAGTTGGTCGTACGGCACGGTCAGCGCGGCGGCGCCGGCCACGACGGTGATCCGCGCCGCGAGCGCTACGGGCCACAGATCGGCGACCAGCCCGAGCGCCGCCACCACCATCCCGGCCACCAGCAGCCGCGCGGCATCCGGCCCCAGCGGTGCGACGTGCGTCCAGTCCCCGACCCCGGCGACGAACGCCGTACCGCTCACCACGGCCACCCCGCCCAGCAGCGGAACCGGCCGCACCCGGCGGCGTTCGACCATCCCGAGGCGCAGGGCGAACGTCCGCAGCAGCGCGGCGAGCGCGGCGGTGAGGAGCAGGGCGGCGGTGGCGGCCGTGATTCCATACAGCACGTCGCCAATTTAGGCGTGATTGTCACAGTATCGTGCGATTAACACGATCGGGTTTATGCGTCCGGGGTTCGGGCGTCCCTCCTCGGCCAAGGCGCGGAGGCGGCGCGGACCACTCAGGTTCCCCTCAGCGACGCAGATCACCGCACTCCTGGCTACAGTGCGGCGGAAGAAGTGGGTAGTCTCAGACGGACTGCATAAGTTACCGCTTAGTAATCACCTTCGAGGTCACTCTCGGAGCAATACCTCGCAGGCCCGAGGAGCCCCCAAATGCAACTCGCCGCGATCATTGTGTCGCTGGTACTCGCCGTGGTCGGCGTGGCGCTGTTCAGTCGTGCCATCGCGCAGATCTACCGGTTCGTACGGCTCGGCCAGGACGTCCCCGCGGGCACCCGCACCGACGACTGGACCGCGCGCACCGTCACGGTGGTCAGGGAGTTCCTCGGCCACACCCGCATGAACCGGTGGGGCATCGTCGGCGTGGCGCACTGGTTCGTCGCCGTGGGCTTCTTCTCGCTCGTCGCCACCCTCGTGAACGCCTTCGGCCAGCTCTTCCAGGCCGACTGGATGCTGCCGATCATCGGCCACTGGCTGCCGTACGAGATCTTCGTCGAGTTCATCGGCCTGATGACGACTCTCGGCATCCTCACGCTCATCGTGATCCGCCAGCTGTCGCGGCCGGGGCGGGCGGGCCGCAAGTCACGGTTCGCGGGCTCCAACACCGGTCAGGCCTACTTCGTCGAGTCCGTCATCCTCATCATCGGCCTCGCGATCATGACCCTGCGCGGCCTCGAGGGCGCCCTCGCCGGCGTGCACGGCTACGAGGCCGCGTACTTCTCCTCGTACCCGATCGTCGCCGCCTTCAAGGGGACGAGCGTTTCCACGCTCCAGAACCTGATCTACCTCACCGCGATGATCAAGATCGGGACGTCCTTCATCTGGATGATCACGGTCGCGCTGAAGACGGACATGGGTGTCGCCTGGCACCGCTTCCTCGCCTTCCCGAACATCTGGTTCAAGCGGAACGCCAGGGGTGAGACCGCGCTGGGCGCGCTGCTCCCGATGACCTCCGGCGGCAAGCCGATCGATTTCACCGACCCCGGCGAGGACGACGTCTTCGGTGTCTCGCAGGTCGAGCAGTTCTCCTGGAAGGGCCTGCTGGACTTCTCCACGTGCACCGAGTGCGGTCGCTGCCAGTCCCAGTGCCCGGCCTGGAACACCGGTAAGCCGCTGTCCCCCAAGCTCCTCATCATGTCGCTGCGCGACCACGCGCACGCCAAGGCGCCGTACCTGCTCGCGGGCGGCGGCAAGACCATGGAGGGCGAGGAGAAGGCGTCGGCCGAGGCCCTGAAGGATGTCCCGGCGTCCGCGCTGGCCGAGGCCGAGCGCCCGCTCATCGGCACCGTCGAGGAGAACGGCGTCATCGACCCCGACGTCCTGTGGTCCTGCACCACCTGCGGCGCCTGTGTCGAGCAGTGCCCGGTCGACATCGAGCACATCGACCACATCGTCGACATGCGCCGCTACCAGGTGATGATCGAGAGCGCGTTCCCGTCCGAGGCGGGCACGATGCTCAAGAACCTGGAGAAGAAGGGCAACCCCTGGGGGCTCGCCAAGAAGCAGCGCCTGGAGTGGACGAAGGAGGTCGACTTCGAGATCCCCGTCGTCGGCCGCGACATCGAGGACCTGTCCGAGGTCGACTACCTGTACTGGGTCGGCTGCGCGGGTGCCCTAGAGGACCGCGCCAAGAAGACCACCAAGGCCTTCGCCGAGCTGCTGCACATCGCGGGCGTCAAGTTCGCGATCATGGGCGGCGACGAGAAGTGCACCGGTGACTCGGCCCGACGGTTGGGCAACGAGCCCCTGTTCCAGGAGCTCGGCATGGAGAACGTCGCGGCGCTGAACATGGCGTTCGGCGAGGACGACGAGTCCGCGGAGACGAAGAAGCCGAAGTCCGCCAAGAAGATCGTCTCCACCTGCCCGCACTGCTTCAACACCATCGCCAACGAGTACCCGCAGCTCGGCGGCGACTACGAGGTCATCCACCACACGCAGCTGCTCCAGCACCTCATCGACGAGGGCAAGCTGCTGCCGGTCACCCCGGTGGACGGTCTCATCACGTACCACGACCCCTGCTACCTGGGCCGCCACAACAAGGTCTACACGCCCCCGCGCGAGATCATGTCCGCCGTCCCGGGCCTGCGCCAGCAGGAGATGCACCGCCACAAGGAGCGCGGCTTCTGCTGTGGCGCCGGTGGCGCGCGGATGTGGATGGAGGAGCGGATCGGCAAGCGCATCAACAACGAGCGCGTCGACGAGGCTCTGTCCCTCAACCCGGACATCGTCTCGACCGCCTGCCCGTTCTGCCTCGTCATGCTGACCGACTCGGTCAACGGCAAGAAGAACGACGGCCAGGCGAAGGAGTCCATCCAGGTCGTGGACGTCGCCCAGCTGCTGCTGGACTCCGTCAGGACGCCGGTCGACGACGAGCCTCCGGCGGGTGAGGCGGAGGCCGAGAGCGAGCCCGAGCCCGCGCCCGTGAAGTAGGCCCCGCTCTCGAGCACAGCCTGGCGACGACGCACCCCATGCCCCCTTATGACCCGGGGACATGGGGTGTTGTCGTTCCCAGTGGATGGACCAAGGGAGCGGTACCGGCCGCGTCTGCGGCAACCGCGCCCGTCCCCGCACGGCGTAAGCGGTTTTCGCCCCCTCCGCCCCTACCCGTCCCGTACCTGGGGGGCTCCGCCCCCCCCACACCCCCGTCGCCCGTAGCGCCCTTGCGGCCACCCCCCCGGGGGGGTAG
>NZ_JBEZKJ010000175.1:0-8176 GCF_040651675.1 Streptomyces sp. NPDC048415
TCCTCCTCATCGGCCAACTCACCCAACGCTGGGGCACCCGCCACACCCCCACCGGCAAAACCGTCTGGGCCGAACAATTCCTCACCACCCAATGAACTCGCTCTGCACGAGGCGCTGGAGGCCGCCGGGGAAGAACAGCGTCCGCTGCTGAACGGCACGCTGATCCGCACCTTGCGCTGCACCGCCCGGCCAGCGAGGCCCTCCCCCGATCCGCTCCGCAGCGGCACGCACCACGACCACGGCATGAACGTCAGGCCCTTTCACTTGGGAAGGCGAGCTGTGATTCCCAGGCCAGGGCCAGCCCGGTTCGGCCGTCACTCTCCCTGCCGCCCGCGCCGACGGCATCGTCACCGTCGTCGCAGTGGACACCTCGAGGGCGCACTACGGGTCGTGGCCGGGCATGATCCCGGGTTACTACAAAGGCTCCATCCGCGGACAGCTCACCGAAGGCTCGGGGATGTCGATGACGCGCCGGCGGCGGATGGCGATGCTCACCGCGCCCCCTCATCGAACGCGTCGCAGAAGGTCTCGCTACTGGCAGCGAGGGCTTCAACCTCCCCCAATCCGAGCAGTTCACCGCGCAGCTGGACATCCCCGTGATCTGCGTCGGCGGATTCCACACGAGGAAAGGGATGGAGTCGGCCATCGAGAGCGGCCGCTGCGATGCCGTCTCGGCAGCCCGAGCCATGATGGCCGGCCCCCTCGCTCCCTTCCCCGTGACCCGTCCAGAGCGGCTCGGTCACGCCGGTGGACGGTTCTTCCGGGTCGGGGAACCTGGCCAGGATCTTGGATCGTGAACGGCATCGCCGCCCGCCAGTGCTTCTCCGGCCAGGGCGAGGCCACCCACCTTCAGCTGCGAACTGCCGTACAGGCCTGGCCGATCTCCTTGGCGAACATTCGGTTGGCCTCGCTCGCCGTGAACAGGTCGTCTCTCCCGGACGGGTTCGTGCCCCCGTACGAACGCATCAGCTCGATTTCCATGGCCGCGTCCCCGAGGCACCAGTGAGCACGGCTCATCGTCCGCACCCACTCCCGGCCCTGCTTGCCCAGCTCGTCGTAGCGGTCCCGGGTTACGCTCACTCACGGCCCTCGGGGACCCGCACCCCTCGGGTCCGGCGCGGCACCCTCCAGGCCGCCAACTCGCCGCGCGTGCCTGCCACTTGGCGACACCGACGGCCCTGGGCCGCCTGCCAGAGCGCGCCGCGGTCGGACTTCTTGCGGGAGACAGAGTGCGGTCGCGGTAGCGGGCGGCGGCCAGCGGGTTGGTCGCGAACACCATGCGCTTGCCGGTGCGTAACACCGCCACCAGCAGGCCCCTGGTGCTTTCGACTGGCCCGGACTGCCCTTGCCTGCGGAATAGGCCCGTTTGCGGCAGCGGGGAGAGCAGTACTTTGCCGAGACGGGATGTTCCACCCCGGCCGTCCAACTCGCTCCGCTCTCACAGCAGTTGACTGTCGTGGCGGCCTGGACCGCCTCGGTCCTCGCCCGTGTCCGCAGCAGGCGACGCGAGTGCCGCGAGCGGGAGGCCGTCGATCGGAACACCGCCGTCGACTTCACTGCGGTATCAGCGGATTGCCGCACGTCCGGCACAGCCGAGGGCCCGTCTCACGGGCCTCGACGACGAACAGCTCCGCAGCCGGACCACTCCGTCCCTGCCCATGCACGCCACCGTACGCGCGACATTGGGTCCCGCCCAGCCGCGTCGCTTTTCGCCGACCAGTGGTAAGCGACCAACCCCTGACCTCATCGGTTTCAGGAATTCGAATGCATCCGAGGCGCGTTCACCTTGTCATGCCTCGGCCCCAGCCTCATACAGGGTCCGCAACCACTCGTCCGCTCGTCGAGGCGAGTGGAAGCGGATGACGTGGAGCGGCGCGAAGCGGGGATGCTGAGTGCGTTGTTCGATCTCCGATTGCCGCGCGGCATGCTGGGACCAGGCCCACCACGCTGGGTGGTCGCTTCTGAACCAGCCGGACAGAGTTTCCACATTGCCGCCGAAGATCCGCTCGCGCAGCAGGGTCCGGCGCAACGACCTGCGCAAGATGCGGGGCATGATGACGGCTTTCGGGTAGTCGAGCCAGACCACCGTGTCGGCATGCCTCCACAGCAGATCGCGGACTTCCGGGTAGCCGAAGGAGTCAAAGATCCACCCGGGGGTGGCTGCGATCGTGGCCACCTGCTCATGCAAATCGGGGTTGGTCGCCCAGTGCGGACCGACGAACTTCAGGGCGTCCATCTCGTGGAACGGCAGCTGAAGCCGTAGGGCGAGGGCCTGCGCCATGGTGGTCTTTCCGGCCCCGCTGATGCCGGCAACGAGGATGCGTTTCACTCAGGAAGGCTACTCACCGCATCGCCGGCGGTCAGGGAGGGGCGCCTTCAACGAGTCCGATGCCGTCGGGCTCGTCGGCGTCTACGGCGTTCACCCGGCGGGAGTCGCTGAGCTGAGGAGAGCGGCGCGGCGGGAGCGCATGAGGAGCCGGGCGGCAGGCCTCCAGGGCGTGACGCGGAGGCGTGTGGCGGCTCAGTCGCCAGCAGCGGCCACCGCTACGACCGTGGCGGCGATGTCGTCGACCACGACACGCGCCCGCTTCTCCGGCACACCGGCCGCGACCAGCGTGACGACGGCGACCCGGGTGCCGTCGTCCTCCAGCGCTCCGGTGTTGACCTGCTCCAGCAGCGCGACCGTCATCGCCTCCAGCCCGGCGCTGAGCACGGCGGGCGGCACCTGGCTGTGGAAGACGCCGTCCCGCTGCCCACGCTCCAGGATGGCCGTGACCTCGTCGCGGGCCGGTGCCAGGACCTCGGCGACCCGTTCCGCGCCCAGGTCGTGCCGGGCCAGCGCCAGGAGCATCCGATAGCGGTCCCCCACGGGCCACATCGACAACGAGAAGTACGCGAGCGCCCGCTCGGCGGGCTCCGTCGGCTTCGCCCCGGCAGTCACCGCGTCCCGGAGGGTCTCGGCGGCTTCCTCGGCCAGCGCCTCGAGCAGCGCCGTCCGTCCCGGGAAGTGCCCGAAGAGGGTACGCCGCACGACACCGGAGGCCCGCGCCAGCTCCTCCAAGGTGATGTCCGGGTTCTTCCCGAGTTCCCGGCGGGCCGTGGCGAGGATGCGCGCCCGATTGGACCGCGAATTGCGTCGCAGCGGCACGCGGGCAACGGACTTGGTCACGGACAACCTCGGTGGATCATGCGGAGAACGGCCGAACAGGATGAACGACAGAACAGAACGAATGGCTCGCTCATTCTGACACGAGGACCTTCGGGTGATCCCGGGCCGGAAATCCGGCGCGCGACCAGAGACCGGACCAGGCGGGAAGCCGGACCAGTCATACCGACGCCGGAAGGAGAACCATGCCGTCCGACCACCCCGTCCTCGTCGGCGTGCAGGACGTCGCCGGGCCTGAACGTGACGCCCTCGAACGGCAACGGCACGTCGACCTCACCGTGCCCGGCCTTGCCGCTCTCGCGCTGGCTGGCGCCGGCTGGCGCCGAGAGCCTGCGCACCGACGGAAACGTCGGCGAAAGTACTCCGAGGGGCGAGGAGGGCAGGCGGAAGGCTGACCGCTGCCGGCGCGCCGGCCTGAGCACCGCTCCGGCGCTCCGCGCCCCACTTGACCGCTGCGTCGTACCGAAGGGACCTCGCCCCGACGATCCGACACCGGAGCCATCCCGGCCCGTCTCCCGTGGCCCTGTCGGCGCCACCCCAGGCGCGATCACGGCGACAGCCCGTTGCCGCGGTCAGCCCCCGCGCAGGACACGGGACAGCCCGAGGGCCGCGGTCCGTACGGCGGGGGCGAGTTGGGCGGGGCTGAAGCGTGAGCGTGGTACGGCGACTGAGAGGGCGGCGACGGTGGTGCCGCCGGCGAAGATGGGTGCCGCGATGCAGCTCACGCCGAGCGCGGCCTCCTGTTCCTCCTAGGCGAGGCCCGAGACGTGGATCTTCTCCAGGGCCAAGTGCAGACGCGCCGGGTCGGTGATCGAGTACGGGGTGCGGCTCGGCAGTGGGCGGGACAGGGCTTTCTGGGCTTTCTCGGTCAGTTCGGCGTCGGAGAAGGCGAGCAGAGCCTTGCCGACGCCGGTGCAGGTCAGCGGCAGACTACCGCCGATGCGGGGGGGGGCAGCTGGAGCGCCTCGTGCCTGTGGATGCGTTCGAGGTAGACCACCTCCAGGCCCTCGCGGACTCCGCGGTGGATGGTCTCGCGGGTGGCTTCGAACAGGTCCTGCAGGAAGGGCAGGGCCGTCTCGCACAGATCGCGTCGGCGCGGGACCAGCGAGCCGAGTTCGAACAGCTTCGGGCCGAGCCGGTACTGCGGGCCCGAGCGCTCCAGCCACCCCAGCCGGATGAGAGCCGCCGCCAGCCGGTGCACCGTCGGCTTGGGGAGGCCCGTTGCCTGGCCGCTCGGGCTTTGCGCGACCTCAAGGTCGGGATCGACTCCGGCCGCTTCGCGGTCCTCGATCCGACGACGGTCGCCCTGTCCGCACTGGGCAGGGACCTGCTGTCCCGGGGGCTGAGGAGCGCCCGCCCCGGTATGGACGGCGAAGAGGCCGCGGCGAACCTGGCCGAGATGGCCCATCGCAAGCCGGGCGTTCCGCCGGACGACCTCCGCGAGGTCGCCCGGCGTCCGCTGCCCGATCTCGGCTGACGAGGCCGACCGGGATCACTGCACGGAGTCGCTGTACTCGGCGTCCCGCGCTTCCGCCTCCGTCTCCTCCGCCGGCCGGTGCCTACCGGCACCCCGGCGGCCGGGCAGGACGGCGAGAACGATCAGGGTGCCGGCGGCCATGATGACGCCGCCGATGAGGCTGGTGTGCGCGATGCTGTGCGCGAAGGACTCGTGCACGGCGTCCACCAGGGTCTGCGCCTGCTGAGGGCCGGCGGAAGGCGTCTTCGCGATCTGCTCGGCGACCGCGAGGCCGCCGCCCACGGAGTCCTTGGCGGTCTCCAGCGCGTCGGCCGGGAGGTGGCCGCCGACCAGAGCGGTCAGCTTGTCCTTGTAGGCCGTGCCCAGCAGCGAGCCGAGGATCGCGATACCGAGGGAGCCGCCGAGCTCCATGGAGGTGTCGTTGGCGCCGCCGCCGACGCCGAGCTCGGACTCGGGGAAGGAGCCCATGATCGTATCGGTGGCGGGGGAAACGCTGAGCCCGATCGCGAAGCCGAGCATCATCATCGGCGCCAGGAAGTCGGTGTACGTCGAGCCCTTGTCGACCTGCGTGAGCAGGAAGACGCCCACGGTGCCGATCAGCATGCCGGACACCACCATCGCCTTCATGCCCAGCTTCGGGGTCAGCTGCCCGGTCACCGCGGCGCCGGCGAAGACGGCGCCGGCCAGCGGCAGCAGGCGTACGCCGGTCTCCAGCGCGTTGAAGCCGAGGACGAACTGCAGGAACTGGGTGGAGTAGTAGATGGCGCCGAAGGTGCCGAAGAAGAAGAACAGCACCGCCATCATCGACCCACTGAAGGGGCGCAGCTTGAACTTGCGCACGTCCAGCATGGGATGCGGGTGGCGCAGCTCCCACGCGACGAAGGCCACCAGGCCGACGCCGGCGACCACAGCGGCGGCGATCGGGCCGACGCCCCAGCCGAAGTGCGGGCCCTCGATGGTCGCGTAGACGAGGCAGCCGACGGAGACGATGGAGAGCAGACCGCCCACGTAGTCGATCCGGCCCATGCCTTCAGCCTTGGACGGCGGGATCAGCATCAGCGCGCCGATAGCGGCGACGACCGCGATGGGGACGTTGATCAGGAAGGTCGAGCCCCATGCGTGGTCCTCCAGCAGCCACCCCGCGACCAGCGGGCCGACCGCGATGGCGAGACCGGATGTGGCGGTCCAGGCCGTGATGGCCCTGGCGCGCTCACGCTTCGGGAATATCGCAACGAGCAGGGACAGCGTGGCCGGCATCACGACCGCGGCACCCACGCCCATGATCGCGCGGGCGGTGATGACCAGTGCGGTCGCGTCGACCTGGCTGCCCATCACCGAACCGCCCGCGAAGATCACCAAGCCGGTGATCAGCGCACCGCGGCGGCTGTACTTGTCACCGATCGAGCCCAACACGAGCATCAGCGCGGCGTACGGGACGGTGTAGCCGTCGATGACCCACTGCAGGTCACTGCTGGACAGCCCCAAATCCCGCGTCATGTCCGGCGCGGCCACGATCAGCGACGTGTTCGCCATGACCACGATCAACAGGCTCAGACAGAGCACGATCAGGGCCCACCAGCGCCGCGGGTACGGCCCGGTCACCTTCTCGACGGGTGTGGTGGCGATCAAGGGCACGGAGACTCCCAAGGACGAGTTAATTGCACATCGATGAGCAGACTAGTTTATTGCCCAGTGGTGTGCAAATATCTCGGATGGCCCCCTTCTCCGATGGCCCCCTTCTCCGTACCGGAGGCACCGATGTGACCAGCCACCCAGCCCCGCCCGCACCACAGCGCCGCGCGGCACGCACCACCCGCACGCGCATCCTGGAAGCGGCCCGGCGGGAACTGGGCCGCGACCCCGACAGCAGCCTCGCCGACATCGCCGAGGCCGCCGGCGTGGCCCGTCGCACCGTCTACGCCCACTTCGCCGGTCGCTCAGCGCTCGTCGAGGGTCTCGCCGCAGACGCCGCAGCAGCGATACGCCTCGCGATCGCCGCTGCCAGCAGGCCGACACCGGACGCCGCGCACGCCCTGGCGCGCTTCGTCCTGGCCCTCTGGACGGTCGGCGACCGCTACCGCACCCTCATCGGACTCGCCCGCCAGGACCTCGGCCCCGACGGGGTCGGCGAACTCCTCTCCCCCGCCCGTGACATGGCCGCCGGGATCCTGGCCGCCGGCCAGCAGCAGGGCGTCTTTCACACCGCCGTTCCGCCCGGCCCACTCAGCAGAGCCCTCGAAGCACACCTGCTGGCACTCCTGGAGAGCGTCAACTCCGAAGTCTCGGTGGACGACGGGACCGGCGCCGCCACCGCCGCACTGATCGCCGCGGGCGTCGACAAGGACGACGCAGCCTCCGCAGTCCACCGGCTGCACAGCGCCGGGCGGGCACAGCCGCCCATCTGAAGGAGTCTCATGTACCAGCCCCAGCACGGTTACGAGGACGACATCACGTACGCGTCGTTCGAGCCGCCCGCGGCGCCCAGCAGGAGCCGACGGCCGGTCGTCATCGCCTGCGCCGCCCTGGCCGCGATGACCCTCCTGCCCCTCGCGGCCGACCGGGTCGCGGCGGCCCTGGTGGAGTCGCGCACGGCGAAGGCGTTCCAGCAGGGCATGGACACACCCGACCGGCCCGAGGTCCACGTCCGCGGCTTCCCCGTGCTGACCCAGCTGGCCTCCGGCACCCTGCGGCATGTGGACATCACCGCGCACGACATACCCGCGGACGGATCCACCCGCCCGCTGCCGGTCTCCCAACTTGACCTCAAACTGGACGGACTGACGAAGTCCGACGACGACACCGAGGCGCTGGCACACTCGGCGGAGGCGACCGCCTATCTGTCGTACACGGACGTGTCCAACGCCCTCGGCCTGGAGGTGTCCCAAGGGACCAACCCCGGCCAGATCAGCGCGAACGTTCAACTACCGTTCGGCGACGAGGTCAAGGTGACGACGACTGTCTCGGCGGCCTCAGGCAACCGCATCGCCTTCAAGGACTTCGAGGTCACGGGCGGCGCGCTGGCCACTACCCAAGCACTGCTCGACAAGGTCTTCGAGAAGCCGATCCAGCTACGGAACCTCCCCGAGGGCCTGCACCTGCGCTCGGTCACCCCCACAGCGAGCGGACTCAGCGCCCGCTTCTCGGGCGAGTCGGTCACTTTCCGCCCCAACGACGTGGCCAAGGACGACTCGGCCCAGGACAACTCGTCGTATCGAAAGGCGTGAGGACGAGGATGAGCCCTCAACTGTCCGCAGTCGGCTGAGGGCTTCATCGTGAGGGTCAGAGACCTCTTCGGTCAGCGCCTCGAGGAGATGTCCACGTTGCGCCCAAACTCCCGGCGGGTCGGGGCCAGGACCCTGACGGGCCGAACGGCCCCTCCGAGAAGAGGTCTGCGGTGATCGGTCACTGCCTCCCACGTGCCGTCAGCACCCCCAATCCGGCACTAGGCCGTTTCTGATGGCTCTTGGACGGTGTCGCGGAGCCAGATGACGATCGCCGTGACGGCCAGGGTGCCGTTGAAGATGTAGTCGCGT
>NZ_JBEZKJ010000176.1:0-8160 GCF_040651675.1 Streptomyces sp. NPDC048415
AGTTTGGAGTGCTCGCCACCCTGTCAAGGTGGAGGCCGCGGGTTCAAATCCCGTCAGGACCGCATTGATACGAAGGGGCCCCGCATCCGCCAAGGATGCGGGGCCCCTTCCGTGCCACCACACCCCCACCACTGCCCACCAGCCCCTCAAGACGAAGGCCGCGCCCGCGGCGCAGCCGCAATCGGGCACAGCAAATCCCGTCAGGACCGCATGGATACGAAAGCCCGGAGCTTCGGCTCCGGGCCTTTCGCGTAGGTCCGTTGGCTCGTCCGCGGCACCCTGGGCGCTCGCGTCCGCTCGTCCCGCGGCGCGCACCGCGTCTTGACGGCGTCACATTCCGCCGGTACCCCAGAAGCCAGGGCATTCGCCCGCTGGCCCCTGGAGGTACGTATGGCGGCGTCCGCTAGGCACGAGACGCGAGCTCTGCTCCGCGCCCACCTGTCGGCCGCCTCCGAGTACCGCCATCTGACGCGGCACTGCCCGATCTGCCATCAGCTCCTGCGGCTGGCCCTGGAGCCCGCCCCGCGGGGCGAGGAGGGCTTCGAGAGCGCCGCCGAGGACGGAAGTCCCTCCAAAGCATGACCCATGCCGCCGAGCCCCAACTCCTTTAGCGCAGACGGCCCGCACGCAACAAGGACCGCGGCATGTGACGGGTGTCACCGCATAAGTTTTCAGAAGTGCGGAACTTACCCCCTGCCTACAACTAGTCAATTTAATATGTGCAATTGCACCGCACGCCGGGAGCATCCACAGGAGATCCGACACCCGTCCCCAGACTCCGACAAGGCCGCTCACAGGCCGGTCATCGAGGGACACCCAGGGCACAAAAAAGATCGCGCTGGACTCGGCGGAGTCCAGCGCGATCGACGACGCACCCTTGTCACGTACCAAAGAAGCCTGGGCGTGGGCCCTGTTGGGGCAGAACCCGCGTCGCTTGGAGCTGTGGTTCGGACGCCTCGGCGGGTTGGGGGACCTACCGAATTGTCCGATATTCAGTTGTTCAGGCCTCGCTGCGCTGCTGCGGGATGCCCGCGAGCAGTGCGCGGACCTCAGCCTCGCGGTAACGGCGGTGCCCGCCGAGCGTGCGGATGGACGTAAGCTTGCCGGCCTTCGCCCACCGCGTGACCGTCTTGGGGTCGACGCGGAACATCGTGGCGACCTCAGCCGGGGTCAGCAGCGGCTCGGCATCAGGGGTGCGAGCGGTCATGAGCGGCCTCCTCGGGAGAACCGAACCTTCTCGGTTCTTTCCTCTAAATTCTGCACCTTGACCCGCGTTGCCCGAAATGGCGGACGCGAGTCGAGTCGGTTATAGGACGAACGGCTTGTCCTCGGCACTACAACTACACCATCTGTCCAGCCGCGTCGGCCAAACCGATGGAATTGCCCTCCCAGGTGTTCATCAGCGACGGAAGCCGATGGACCATGCCATAGCGGACAGTCACGCCACTGTGACGATCAGTCACAGGACGATCAGGAGTCACCAGACCCCCCATAGCGCGCAATACCGAGATTCCACCCATACATGGGTGGACGGAGCCCTCCCCCGGGCTCCTTGTCCTATTTTGGCACGAGGAGGGGCAAGCGGCGCAAGGGTCAGGTAAGTGCCATCCGTCACGCTTGACACCCGCTTGACGCAAAAGCCCGGATCAGGACCTACGTCCTGGAGTGAGGGTTCTTCAGCGTGAAAGGACCATACGCGAGTTCGAGCCCCGCGCCGATGAGAAGCAGATCACACTGCTCAGGCGACCCGGCGGCCCCACCGCCCCGGGCCGTCCTGGGCCGTCCCGGGCCGCCCCGCCTGCCTCAGTTCGCCGAGCGCCGGTCCCTGACCGACCGCCACCGCTCCACGAGCCGCCCGTACGCCTCGCCCGCCGCGGCGCCGTCCCCGTCGCGCAGCGCCTCGATGCCCTCGGCGACGTCCGCGGCCGAGTGGTCGCCCTCGAGGTGCGCGGCCGGCAGCACATGCACGAGCCCGCCGTAGTCCAGCTCGACCATCGAGCGCGGGTGGAACTCCTCCAGCCAGCGCCCCACGTCCACCAGGCCATCGATGAGCGGCCCGTCGTCGAAGGTGTCCTTCAGCGTCTTCAGGGCCCGTGCCGTCCGCCTCCGTGCCTGCACCATGGGCGTCCGGTAGCGCAGCAGCGGCGCGGCTCCGCCGGGCCCCGCCCCTTTCTCGTACTCCCGCTCCTCGTCGGAGACCAGCACGAACCAGTTCAGCGGCACCTGCCAGGTCGCGGTGCGGATCCACGGGCGGGCGTCGGGGTTGCGGGCCATCCAGCGCTCGTAGTCCAGGGCGGCCTGGCGGCGTACCAGCGGCGGCAGGACCGCGTCGAGGACGGGCGGCGGCAGCTCCTCGGCCAGCTCGCCCAGGGCCTGCCAGCCGCGCAGCCGGGTGCGCCAGGGGCACACGCACAGCACCCCGTCGACCTCTGCCACGAGCGCGTCGCTGCTCTCGTGCACCGGGACCGGGACCGGCGGGGTGGGCAGCAAGTCGGACAGCGAGCGGCGCAGCTCGTCCTGGTAGGAGGGGCGCTCGGCGCGGCGGGCGTAGCGCGCCCAGTGGCCGCGCTCAGGCTCCGGGAAGGCGGCCAGCGGTTCGTACACGCGCAAGTACGCCGCGTACGGGACGATCACCGAGGACACCTTGGGCACGCCTGCTCCCTCCCCCGTTGGCCACCGGGAAAACCCACGAGAACCGCACACGACCTGTCGAGAAATCTATGCAAATCGAACCACGGCTGTGCCCTCCCGGTGGGTGATCCTCAACACTGCGCGGATGGCGGGTGGGCGCAGGCTCTAGTCTCATGCCCACGGAGCCCGCCACCCGCACGGGCTCGGCACTCAACCGCCGCTTATTACCTGGGAGTCACCACAGTGACCGACGTAACCGGCGCGCCTGCTGATGTACTGCACACCCTGTTCCACTCGGACCAGGGGGGTCATGAGCAAGTCGTGCTCTGCCAGGACCGCGCCAGCGGTCTCAAGGCCGTCATCGCCATTCACTCCACCGCCCTGGGCCCGGCCCTCGGCGGTACGCGCTTCTACCCGTACGCGAGCGAGGAGGAGGCCGTCGCCGACGCCCTGAACCTCTCGCGCGGCATGTCGTACAAGAACGCCATGGCCGGTCTCGACCACGGCGGCGGCAAGGCCGTCATCATCGGCGACCCGGACCAGATCAAGTCCGCGGCCCTGCTCCTCGCCTACGGCCGGTTCGTGGCCTCGCTCGGCGGCCGGTACGTCACCGCGTGCGACGTCGGTACGTACGTCGCCGACATGGACGTCGTGGCCCGTGAGTGCCGCTGGACGACCGGCCGCTCGCCCGAGCACGGCGGCGCGGGCGACTCGTCCGTGCTGACCGCCTACGGCGTCTTCCAGGGCATGCGGGCCTCCGCTCAGCACCTGTGGGGCGACCCGACGCTGCGCGGCCGCAAGGTCGGCGTCGCCGGCGTCGGCAAGGTGGGCCACCACCTGGTCGACCACCTACGCCAGGACGGCGCCGAGGTCGTGATCACGGACGTACGGGCCGACTCCGTACAGCGGATTCTGGACCGGCACCCGGCCGGGGTGACGGCCGTCGCGGACACCGAGTCGCTCATCCGCACCGAGGGCCTCGACATCTACGCCCCCTGCGCGCTGGGCGGGGCGCTCAACGACCACTCCGTGCCCGTACTCACCGCGAAGATCGTCTGCGGTGCCGCCAACAACCAGCTGGCGCACCCGGGCGTGGAGAAGGACCTCGCGGATCGCGGGATCCTGTACGCCCCCGACTACGTCGTGAACGCGGGCGGGGTCATCCAGGTCGCCGACGAGCTGCACGGCTTCGACTTCGAGCGGTGCAAGGCGAAGGCCTCGAAGATCTTCGACACCACGCTGGCCATATTCGCACGTGCGAAGGATGACGGGATTCCGCCGGCCGCCGCGGCCGACCGGATTGCCGAGCAGCGGATGGCGGAGGCGCGCCGCCACTGAGGCGGAACCATCGGTTCCGGCCCATTGGGGACTTGTCAGGGACCCGCCGATGAAAGATTGGAGAGAACTCTCACGTCTGTCGGCGGGTCGTCCGTCAAGAAGAGGCTAAAATCGCGGTTGACCAGCGGGGACAGGGCACCTCGCGGGTTCTGGGCCAAGGCGCGTCCTGCGGGCGACGTACCGTATGGGCGCGGGCTCAGGTACCGTGGAAGCCCTACGGACCGGTCTCTCCACGGAGAGCCCGTTCCAGATCATGAACGCGTGTCAAGACTCTGGGGCCGTCGAGCCCCGTCACCGAGGGGGTCGAGCCATGGGGCGCGGCCGGGCCAAGGCCAAGCAGACGAAGGTCGCCCGCCAGCTGAAGTACAACAGCGGCGGGACTGATCTGTCGCGTCTGGCCAACGAGCTGGGCGCTTCGACTTCGAGCCAGCCGCCGAATGGCGAGCCGTTCGAGGACGATGACGAGGAAGACGACCCGTACGCCCAGTACGCGGATCTCTACAACGACGACGATGAGGACGAGGACGACCAGTCCGGTCCCCATTCGCAGCGTCGCGGCGCGTAGCGCTCGCAGCGGGCTCAGCAGGTTCCACGGTCCTCGTAGGAACTGGCAGCACTGCACTTCACCCGGTCCGGGGCCTCAGCACCGGACCGGGTTTCGTGCTGCCCTTCAGGGCGCTGCCCGTAAGGCTCAGCTCGCGTAGGCACCCACGAGGGCCGCGCCGGTCCCGTGGTCGCCGCGCTCGGTGATCTCACCGGCGATCCAGGCGTCCACACCGCGGTCCGCGAGCGTGGCGAGGGCGACGTCCGCGGACTCCTCCGGGACGATCGCGATCATGCCCACGCCCATGTTCAGCGTCTTCTCCAGCTCCAGACGCTCGACGTCGCCCGTCTTGCCGACGAGGTCGAACACCGGGGCGGGGGTCCACGTCTCGCGGTCGACGATCGCGTGCAGGCCGTCCGGGATGACGCGGGCCAGGTTTGCCGCGAGGCCGCCGCCGGTGATGTGGCTGAAGGCGTGCACCTCGGTGGTCCGGGTGAGCGCCAGGCAGTCCAGCGAGTAGATCTTGGTGGGCTCCAGGAGTTCCTCGCCGAGCGTGCGGCCGAACTCCTCGACGTGCTGGTCCAGGCTCAGGTTCGCCCGGTCGAAGAGGACATGCCGGACGAGCGAGTACCCGTTCGAGTGAAGCCCGGAGGCCGCCATGGCGATCACCGCGTCACCCTTACGGATACGATCCGCGCCGAGCAGCCGGTCGTACTCGACCACGCCCGTACCCGCGCCCGCGACGTCGAAGTCGTCCGGGCCCAGCAGGCCCGGGTGCTCGGCCGTCTCGCCGCCCACGAGGGCACAGCCCGCGAGGACACAGCCCTCGGCGATGCCCTTCACGATGGCCGCCACACGCTCCGGGTGGACCTTGCCGACGCAGATGTAGTCGGTCATGAAGAGCGGCTCGGCGCCGCACACCACGATGTCGTCCATGACCATGGCGACCAGGTCGTGGCCGATGCTGTCGTACACACCGAGCTGCCGGGCGAGGTCGACCTTGGTGCCCACACCGTCCGTCGCGGAGGCGAGCAGCGGGCGCTCGTAGCGCTTGAGGGCGGAGGCGTCGAAGAGGCCGGCGAAGCCGCCGAGGCCGCCGAGGACCTCGGGGCGCTGCGTCTTCTTCACCCACTCCTTCATCAGCTCCACGGCGCGGTCGCCGGCTTCGATGTCGACGCCCGCGGACGCGTAGCTGGCACCAGTGGTCTCAGACATTGCCTGGGATCTTTCGGGTTGGTGATGGGTGATACGGGCTCTGCGGCGTTTACGGGCGACGGATGGCGTCGGCCGCGGCCGTGGCTGCGGGACCCGCCGCGAGCTCGGTCTCCAGAAGCTGCTTGCCCAGCAGCTCGGGGTCCGGAAGATCCATCGGGTACTCGCCGTCGAAGCACGCCCGGCACAGATTCGGCTTGGCGATGGTGGTCGCCTCGATCATGCCGTCGAGGGAGATGTACGAGAGGGAGTCGGCGCCCAGCGACGTACCGATCTCCTCGATGGTCATGCCGTTGGCGATCAGCTCGGCGCGGGTCGCGAAGTCGATGCCGAAGAAGCAGGGCCACTTCACGGGCGGAGAGGAGATCCGGATGTGGACCTCCGCAGCACCCGCTTCACGGAGCATCCGCACCAGGGCCCGCTGCGTGTTGCCGCGCACGATCGAGTCGTCGACGACGACCAGGCGCTTGCCCTTGATGACTTCCTTGAGCGGGTTCAGCTTGAGGCGGATGCCGAGCTGGCGGATCGTCTGCGAGGGCTGGATGAAGGTCCGGCCGACGTACGCGTTCTTGACCAGGCCGGCGCCGAAGGGGATGCCGCTGGCCTCCGCGTAACCGATCGCGGCGGGTGTCCCGGACTCCGGGGTCGCTATGACCAGGTCGGCTTCGACGGGAGCTTCCTTGGCGAGCCGGCGGCCCATCTCGACGCGCGAGAGATACACGTTCCGGCCGGCGATGTCCGTGTCGGGGCGGGCCAGATAGACGTACTCGAAGACACATCCCTTGGGCTTCGCTTCCGCGAATCGCGAGGTCCGCAGACCGTTCTCGTCGATGGCGACGAACTCGCCCGGCTCGATCTCGCGCACGTAGGCGGCGCCGCAGATGTCGAGGGCGGCGGACTCGGAGGCGACGACCCAGCCGCGCTCCAGACGGCCGAGGACCAGCGGGCGGATGCCCTGCGGGTCGCGGGCCGCGTACAGGGTGTGCTCGTCCATGAAGACGAGACTGAAGGCGCCCTTGACCTGCGGGAGGATCTTGGCGGAGGCCTCTTCGATGGTCAGCGGCTTGCCGTCGTCGTCGACCTGGGCCGCGAGCAGCGCGGTGAGCAGGTCGGTGTCGTTGGTGGCCGCCACGCGCGTGGTGCGGCCTTCCTGCTTGGGCAGGTCGGCGACCATCTCGGCGAGCTGCGCCGTGTTGACGAGGTTGCCGTTGTGGCCGAGCGCGATGGAACCGTGCGCGGTGGCGCGGAACGTCGGCTGAGCGTTCTCCCACACGGAGGCGCCAGTGGTCGAGTAGCGGGCGTGACCGACCGCGATATGACCCTGGAGCGAACCGAGAGAGGTCTCGTCGAAGACCTGGGACACAAGGCCCATGTCCTTGAAGACGAGGATCTGGGAGCCGTTACTGACCGCGATTCCCGCGGATTCCTGACCCCGATGCTGGAGGGCGTAGAGCCCGAAGTAAGTGAGCTTGGCGACCTCTTCGCCCGGAGCCCAGACACCGAAGACGCCGCAAGCGTCCTGGGGGCCTTTCTCACCGGGGAGCAGATCATGATTGAGTCGACCGTCACCACGTGGCACGCCACCGAGTGTAGGCGAGATCGACCACTGGTCCGAATTGGGGATAGGGAGCCCCGGTGGATCACTCGTCGGCCACCGCGGTGACGACGGTGCCGTTTGTGCTGGTCAGCGTGAGGGTGCGGTGATCCAGTCGGTAGCTGACCTTGCCGTCGAAAAGGCCCAGCAGGGTCTTCTCGGTGTCCATGAGTGAGCCGTCGCACATCATCCGGGTGGTCTTCGCGGCGCCGAGGGTGATATGTCCGTCGTGGACGGTGGCCTTGGCGGACACGTGGTTGCAGCCGAGGCTCCCGCTGAGGGTGCCGTCCTTCCTGTCGAGGACGACGTACGCCTTGGCTCCCTTCGGGAGGGACTGGGCCACGTTCGTGTCACCGAGGGCCGTGACGTTCCACTTCGTGCCGTAGAGGCGCGCGTCCTTCTCCTTGGTGAGATCGACGCGGTTGCCGTCGTCGGTGGTGAGCGTCAGCCGGTCGCCCTTCACCTTCGTGCTGAACGCGCCGTCGACGTAGGTGCGGCTCAGGCTCCGCTCGAAGGTCATCGGGCCCTTCTGGCAGCCCATGTCGGTCGTCTGGAGTTCACCGAAGTCGACGCGGTCGCCCTTGAGGGTGGCGTTCGTGCCGAACCCATTGCAGCCGAGGTTGCCGCTGACGCGGCCGTCCTCGCTGATCCGCAGATACGCGCTGTCGGGCGCCTGCCTGGTCTTTCCACCCACGGTGAGGCTGTCGACGCTCCAATGAACGCCGGTGAGCGGTGAGGCGCCGTCCGCCCCCACGGAGGCGCTGCCCGACTCGGTGCCACAGGCCACCGCGAGCGGAAGCAGGGTCAGGGCGGTGAGGATGAGTCGCTGCTTGTCCATGCC
>NZ_JBEZKJ010000177.1:0-8055 GCF_040651675.1 Streptomyces sp. NPDC048415
GGCTGTTTTTTCTGCGGTTTCCTCCACCTCACCCCCCCCCACTTGGCCCGCCCCGCCCCCCCCGGCCCCCCCCCCCCCCCCCGGGGGGGGGGGGCCCCCTCGCCCGTACCCAAACCCTCATCAAGGGCAGCAACGGCATCGGTACGGTCCGCAAGACCACCCTCCCCGGCGGCCTGCGCATCGTCACCGAGACGCTCCCCTCCGTCCGCTCCGCCACCTTCGGCATCTGGGCGCACGTGGGCTCCCGCGACGAGACGCCCACTTTGAACGGCGCCACGCACTACCTGGAGCACCTCCTCTTCAAGGGCACGAGCCGCAGGTCCGCCCTGGACATCTCCTCCGCCCTCGACGCGGTCGGCGGCGAGATGAACGCGTTCACGGCGAAGGAGTACACGTGCTACTACGCGCGCGTGCTCGACACCGACCTGCCGCTCGCCATAGACGTCGTCTGCGACATGCTGACCGGCTCGCTCATCCTCGAAGAGGACGTCAACGTCGAGCGCGGAGCGATCCTCGAAGAGATCGCGATGACCGAGGACGACCCGGGCGACTGCGTGCACGACCTGTTCGCGCACACGATGTTCGGCGACAACCCGCTCGGCCGCCCGGTCCTCGGCACGGTCGACACGGTCAATGCCCTCACCGCGGAGCGCATCCGCCGCTTCTACAAGAAGCACTACGACCCGACGCACCTCGTCGTGGCGTGCGCGGGCAACGTCGACCACAACAAGGTGGTACGTCAGGTCAGAACCGCCTTCGAGAAGGCGGGAGCGTTCAAGAACGCCGAGGCCGGACCCATCGCCCCGCGCGACGGGCGCCGCGCCATCCGCACCGCGGGCCGCGTCGAACTCCTCGGCCGCAAGACCGAGCAGGCCCATGTCGTCCTCGGCATGCCGGGCCTGGCCCGCACCGACGAGCGCCGCTGGGCGCTGGGAGTCCTGAACACCGCCCTCGGCGGCGGCATGTCCTCCCGCCTCTTCCAGGAGGTCCGTGAAAAGCGCGGCCTGGCCTACAGCGTGTACTCGTACACCTCGGGCTTCGCCGACTGCGGCCTCTTCGGCGTGTACGCCGGCTGCCGGCCCGGCCAGGTCCACGATGTGCTCAAGCTCTGCCGCGACGAGCTCGACCAGGTCGCCGAGCACGGCCTCTCGGACGACGAGATCGGCCGCGCCATCGGCCAGCTCCAGGGCTCCACCGTCCTCGGCCTCGAGGACACCGGTGCGCTGATGAACCGTATCGGCAAGAGCGAGCTGTGCTGGGGCGAGCAGATGTCCGTCGACGACATGCTGACCCGGATAGCGTCGGTCACCCCGGACGAGGTCCGCTCGGTCGCCCGCGACATCCTGGGACAGCGGCCCTCGCTGTCGGTCATCGGCCCGCTGAAGGACAAGCAGGCGTCCCGTCTGCACGACGCGGTCGCGTAATTCCTGTCTCTGCAAGGTCTCTGTTAGGAACGAAGCAATGAGCAAGCTGCGCGTGGCGGTCCTCGGTGCCAAGGGCCGTATCGGGGCCGAGGCGGTACGAGCCGTCGAGGCCGCCGAGGACATGGAGCTGGTGGCCGCGCTGGGCCGGGGCGACAAGCTCGAGACGCTGGCCGAGAGCGGCGCGGAGGTGGCGGTCGAACTGACCACACCGGCCTCGGTGATGGGCAACCTCGACTTCTGCGTCCGGCACGGCATCCACGCCGTGGTCGGCACGACGGGCTGGACCGACGAGCGGCTCGCGCAGCTGAAGATCTGGCTCGCCCGTTCCCCGGAGACGGGCGTACTCATCGCGCCCAACTTCTCCATCGGCGCCGTACTGACCATGAAGTTCGCCCAGATCGCCGCGCCGTACTTCGAGTCCGTCGAGGTCGTCGAGCTGCACCACCCGAACAAGGTGGACGCGCCCAGCGGCACCGCCACACGCACCGCTCAGCTCATCGCCGCGGCCCGGGAGCGCGCGGGCAGCGCGGCCCAGCCCGACGCCACGGTCACGGCCCTGGACGGCGCCCGGGGCGCCAACGTGGACGGCGTCCCAGTGCACGCGGTCCGCCTGCGCGGACTGCTCGCCCACCAGGAAGTCCTGCTCGGCGGCGAGGGCGAGACCCTCACCATCCGCCACGACTCCCTGCATCACAGCAGCTTCATGCCGGGCATCCTGCTCGGCGCCCGCCGCGTGGTGACCACACCGGGCCTCACCTTCGGCCTGGAACACTTCCTGGACCTCGGCTGAGCCGGGGGACGCACAGCAGATAGCCGGCAGACATGCGCGCGAAGATCACCTATGCCGTCACGGCCGCCGTCCTGGTCGTCTATTTCGTCCTGGTCGGCAGCCGCGGCGTACTCCTCATCCAGAACGGCACCCTGATCACCGTCACCTTCGGGGTCGCGGTGCTGATCCTGCCGGTCATCGGTATCTGGTTCCTGTGGAAGAACACCCAGTTCGTCCGCAGGGCCAACCGGCTCGCGGCCGAGCTCGACGCCGAAGGCGGCCTGCCCCTCGACGAGTTGAGGCGCACCGAGGGCGGCCGCATCGACCGCGACTCGGCCGACGAGGTCTTCGCCAGGCGCAAGGCCGAGACCGAGGACGCCCCGGACGACTGGCGCAGCTGGTTCCGTCTCGCGATCGCCTATCACGACGCCCGCGACACCCCGCGCGCCCGCAAGGCGATGCAGCGGGCCATCGCCCTGCACGAGGGCAGGTCCGTGGAGGCCTGACCGGCACGACGAACCCGATCGGTCGGTACGCCGAAGGGGCCGCCCCGCACTGCGCGGGCCGGCCCCTTCGTCACTGAAGCCACGCGCTGTCACTGAAGGCGCGTGCCGCCGCTGAAGCCGTGCGCTGTCGCGGGGGCGCGTGCCATGGCTGGAAGCGGAGCGCTGGCATTGGTGCCGGGTGCCGGGTGCCGGGTGCTGCGCGGGGCCGCGGGCGTGGCTGAAGCCGTGTGCTGGCATTGGTGCCGCGTGCTGTCGCGGAGGTACGTGTGGCGGCTAAAGCCATGCGCTGGCATTGGTACCGCGTGCTGTCGCGGGGGCTCGTGCCGTGGCTGGAAGCGGAGTGCCGTCACTGATGCGGCGTGCTGTCGCGGCGCCGCGTGCCATGGCCGGAAGCGGAGCGCTGGCATTGGTGCCGCGTGCTGTCGCCGGGGGCGCGTGCCATGGCGGGGCCATGTGCCGTCGCGGAACCCCGTGCTGTCGCTGGAGTCGCCCCTCAGCCCCGCCGGTACTCGTCCGCCCACGCCTCGACGGCGTCCGCCGCGTGGTCGAAGGCTTCGCCGCGCGCAAGGAAGTCGGCGTTGTGTGTGGTCAGCAGCGCCGGCACGTCATCGGGCGCACGATCGTTGCGTACGAGGAGCAGCGCCTGTCCCTGAACGGTGCGGGGCAACCCGAGCCAGCGCACCGGCTGCTGCACCGTCCGCACGGCGACAACCTGCTGCCACGGCGCCGTCCTGGTCACGAAGAAGCCCACCCGGCGCAGCCCCCGCGCACTCACCCACACGCCCACACGCAGCAGCCGCAGCGCGCAGAGTATGGCGACCAGGGCCCCGCCCAGACAGGCCGCCGCGGCGGGCAGAGTCCCGGTGAGAGCCATGATCACCGCGGCGACGAGCACGTACGAGGCGAGCAGCAGGATGAGCGCGGCCGCACCTACCCGCCACGGTCCGGGCCGGTAGGGACGCCGCCAGGCATCGCGGTCGTCGAAAGGCAGTGCTAGATCGTCCGCCGCCTCGTCAAAGGCGCGGTCCGCCGTCAGGAAGGGCAGGGGCACGACTGATCCTCACTCAATCCACGCATGGGCTCTGCCCGGTGAGGCTACCTAGCCGGATGCCCGCTCACCACCCTTGGGGGTCCGGAAGAGTCAGTGGCCGTTCGACGCCTCGGAATGCTGCGTCTTCGCAGGTGACTGATCCTGTGACAGGGCGGGCATTCCGAAGATCAGGGACCCGGCGAGCCCGGCGACCACGGTGAGTCCTATGAGCCACCGGCCCGCTATCTGTCCGGCGGACGCACGCTCGCGGGGCGGGGGAGTGACATTGCTGCGGAACGTGTCGGCTTCGGCGATGAAGGCGAACGGGACGGGCTCGCGCCGACGGAACATGGGCGTTGCTTCTCCTCTGGACGTTCGTGGGATGTGGCGATTCGAACGGAATCGCCATCATCAGTACAGACGAGCGAGTGCCCCAAGAGGTGCCCAGAATCACCGAATTCGCAGAAGTTCGTCGGCGAATGTCGCGGCACGGTACCGAACGCCCCGTTGTCAGTGCCGGGCCGTAGAGTGGGCGCCGCCCGAGCCTGTGATGGGAAGGACCCTCCGCACCGTGACCGACACCCCCGCCGACGACCTCAAGCCCAGCTTCCGCAGCGATGTCACCGTCGAGCTGATCAAGCACACCGCCTCCGACGCCGATGTGCTGTTCGCCGCCCGTGTCTCCACCGCCGGGGAGCAGTCCCTGGAGGAGCTGACGAAGGACCCGGAGCGCTCCAAGGGCCTGATCAACTACCTGATGCGGGACCGGCACGGCAGCCCCTTCGAGCACAACTCGATGACGTTCTTCATCAGCGCCCCCATCTTCGTGTTCCGCGAGTTCATGCGGCACCGCGTGGGCTGGTCGTACAACGAGGAGTCGGGCCGGTACAGGGAGCTCCAGCCGGTCTTCTACGTTCCGGACGAGTCCCGCAAGCTGGTCCAGGAGGGCCGCCCCGGCAAGTACGTCTTCGTCGAGGGCACGCAGGCGCAGCAGGAACTCACGGGCCGTGTGATGGAGGACTCATACCGACAGGCGTACGAGGCCTACCAGGAGATGCTCGCCGCCGGCGTAGCCCGTGAAGTCGCCCGTGCGGTCCTGCCCGTCGGCCTCTTCTCCTCGATGTACGCCACGTGCAACGCCCGCTCGCTGATGCACTTCCTCGGCCTGCGCACCCAGCACGAACTGGCCAAGGTGCCGTCCTTCCCGCAGCGCGAGATCGAGATGGTCGGCGAGCGGATGGAGGCGGAGTGGGCGCGGCTCATGCCGCTCACCTACGCGGCCTTCAACGCCAACGGGCGCGTGGCGCCGTAACGCGCTACCGCACGCCATCCGGCACAGATGTACGGGTCGACCGAGCGAAGTGTCCGTATTGCGGCATTTCGAGAAGTTCATCTAGCCTGATCAAACGGACCCGGCACTGCTTGAACCCCCGAGCAGGCAGTGCCGGGCTCCGCATTTGTCACGCTTTGTCGTGTCCCCCGAGGGCAGACCACGTGTTGAGCAGCGAGTAGCGTGTTACCCATGGCTCCGACCTCCACTCCGCAGACCCCCTTCGGGAGGGTCCTCACCGCCATGGTCACGCCCTTCACGGCGGACGGCGCACTCGACCTCGACGGCGCGCAGCGGCTCGCTACTCACCTGGTGGACGCAGGCAACGACGGCCTGATCATCAACGGCACCACCGGCGAGTCCCCGACCACCAGCGACGCGGAGAAATCGGATCTCGTACGAGCCGTACTGGAGGCGGTCGGCGACCGTGCCCACGTCGTCGCCGGCGTCGGCACGAACGACACCCACCACAGCATCGAGCTGGCCCGAGCCGCCGAGAAGACCGGCGCGCACGGCCTGCTGACCGTGACGCCGTACTACAACAAGCCCCCGCAGGAGGGCCTGTACCGGCACTTCACGGCCATCGCCGACGCGACCGAACTGCCGGTCATGCTGTACGACATCCCCGGCCGCAGCGGCGTACCGATCAACACGGAAACACTCGTGCGGCTCGCCGAGCACCCGCGTATCGTCGCCAACAAGGACGCCAAGGGAGACCTCGGCCGGGCCAGCTGGGCCATCGCCCGCTCCGGCCTTGCCTGGTACTCCGGCGACGACATGCTGAACCTGCCGCTGCTCTCCGTGGGCGCGGTCGGCTTCGTCTCCGTCGTCGGCCATGTCGTCACCCCGGAGCTGCGCGCCATGCTCGACGCGTACGTCTCGGGCGACGTACAGAAGGCCACCGAGATCCACCAGAAGCTGCTCCCCGTTTTCACCGGCATGTTCCGCACCCAGGGCGTCATGACGACCAAGGCCGCGCTCGCCCTCCAGGGCCTGCCCGCCGGACCGCTGCGCGCCCCGATGGTCGAGCTGTCGCCCGAGGAGACCGCGCAGCTCAAGATCGATCTTGCCGCCGGCGGGGTAGAGCTCTAACCACAGACTTCACAACTGAATACGTACGACCCGCAGGTCACCGGCCTGCACCCCACACACAACTGCTACTGCACGAACGTCACGCGCGCCACGTGCCTTGCCCGGTACGTGGCGCGCGTGGTGAGGAGAGTCTTTTGAGTCATCCGCATCCTGAACTCGCCCCGCCGCCGAAGCTCCCCGAGGGCGGCCTGCGCGTCACGCCTCTCGGCGGCCTCGGTGAAATCGGCCGGAACATGACGGTCTTCGAATACGGCGGCCGCCTGCTGATCGTCGACTGCGGAGTGCTCTTCCCCGAGGAGGAGCAACCCGGAATCGACCTGATCCTGCCGGACTTCACATCCATCAGGGACCGCCTCGACGACATCGAGGGCATCGTCCTCACGCACGGCCACGAGGACCACATCGGCGGCGTCCCCTTCCTCCTCCGGGAGAAGCCGGACATCCCGCTGATCGGCTCCAAGCTGACCCTCGCGCTCATCGAGGCGAAGCTCCAGGAGCACCGCATCCGCCCGTACACGCTGGAAGTGGCCGAGGGCCACCGCGAGCGGATCGGCCCCTTCGACTGCGAGTTCGTCGCGGTCAACCACTCAATCCCGGACGCCCTCGCGGTCGCCATCCGCACCCCCGCGGGCATGGTGGTGCACACCGGCGACTTCAAGATGGACCAGCTCCCGCTGGACCGCCGCCTCACGGACCTGCACGCGTTCGCACGGCTGAGCGAGGAAGGCATCGACCTCCTCCTCTCGGACTCCACGAACGCCGAGGTCCCGGGTTTCGTCCCGCCCGAGCGCGACATCTCGAACGTGCTGCGCCAGGTCTTCGCCGGCGCCCACAAGCGGATCATCGTGGCGAGCTTCGCCAGCCACGTCCACCGCATCCAGCAGATCCTGGACGCGGCGCACGAGTACGGCCGCCGGGTCGCCTTCGTCGGCCGCTCCATGGTCCGCAACATGGGCATCGCACGGGACCTCGGCTATCTGAAGGTCCCGCCGGGCCTGGTCGTCGACGTCAAGACACTCGACGACCTCCCGGACCACGAGATCGTCCTCGTCTGCACGGGCTCCCAGGGCGAACCGATGGCGGCCCTGTCGAGGATGGCCAACCGGGACCACCAGATCCGGATCGTCCAGGGCGACACGGTGATCCTCGCGTCGTCCCTGATCCCAGGCAACGAGAACGCGGTCTACCGCGTCATCAACGGCCTCAGCCGCTGGGGCGCGAACGTCGTCCACAAGGGCAACGCCAAGGTGCACGTCTCCGGCCACGCCTCCGCAGGCGAGCTGCTGTACTTCTACAACATCTGCAAGCCGCGGAACCTGATGCCGGTCCACGGCGAATGGCGCCACCTGCGTGCCAACGCCGAGCTGGGCGCCCTCACCGGTGTCCCCCACGACCGCATCGTGATCGCCGAGGACGGCGTCGTCGTCGACCTCGTCGAGGGCAAGGCCAAGATCTCGGGCAAGGTCCAGGCGGGATACGTGTACGTCGACGGCCTCTCGGTCGGCGATGTCGGCGAGCCCGCGCTGAAGGACCGCCGCATCCTCGGCGACGAGGGCATCATCTCGGTCTTCCTGGTGCTCGACGCCAGCACCGGAAAGATCACTGGCGGCCCGCACATCCAGGCCCGCGGCTCCGGCATCGAGGATTCGGCCTTCACTGACGTCATGCCGAAGATCGCCGAAGTCCTGGAGCGCTCGGCCCAGGACGGCGTCGTAGAGCCCCACCAGCTGCAGCAACTCATCCGCCGCACGCTGGGCAAGTGGGTGTCGGACAACTACCGCCGGCGCCCGATGATCCTCCCGGTCGTCGTCGAGGTCTGACCCCCTCGCACACGCCAACCTCGAGCGAGGCCGACCGCCTCAGCCGGCCGGAGCCCGCCGAAGTACATGGCAGCGAACAAACCC
>NZ_JBEZKJ010000178.1:0-7948 GCF_040651675.1 Streptomyces sp. NPDC048415
TGCTTGCGCGTGATGTCACCGGCCGGTGCCTCCAGCTTGATGACGTCCGCCCCCAGCCACGCGAGGATCTGCGTCGCGGACGGACCGGACTGCACGTGCGTCATGTCGAGGACACGGATGCCTTCCAGAGCCTTGGTCGTCACAGGTCACCTCACTTGTCCGCTGCCTTGAGCGCCCTGGCGTCGCTGGTCGTGAAGCTTGCCCGGCACATTGCATACAGTCGACGGATACTGTATGAAGATTGTTATCCCGCATCCGATGGGTGATGTCCAGGGGTCGTGCAGCACTTTTAAGACAGGAGCCGAATCATGGACCTGTACGAGCACCAGGCACGGGGGCTCTTCGAGGAACATGGCATCTTGGTGCCGCGGGCCGAGGTCACGGGCTCGCCCAAGGAGGCGCGGGAGATCGCCCGCCGACTCGGCGGTCGCGTCGTCGTAAAGGCCCAGGTGAAGACCGGCGGGCGCGGCAAGGCGGGCGGCGTGAAGCTAGCCGCCGACCCGGCTGCCGCCGAGCTCACCGCGCGCCGGATCATCGGCATGGACATCAAGGGCCACACGGTCCGCAAGGTGATGCTGGCGCAGCCTGTCGACATCGAGAGCGAGTTCTACGTCTCGTACGTCCTCGACCGCGCCGCCGGACGCTTCCTCGCGATCGCCTCCGCCGAGGGCGGCATGGAGATCGAGGAGGTGGCCGCGACCAGGCCGGAGGCGGTGGCGCGCATCCTCGTCGACCCGGCGGAGGGGGTTACGTCGGCGAAGGCGTCCGAGATCGCGGAGGCCGCGGGTCTGCCGCCACAGACGGTCGACGTCCTGATGCGGCTCTGGCAGGTGCTGACCCGTGAGGACGCCGTCCTCGTCGAGGTGAACCCCCTCGTCCGCACGACCCAGGGGCAGATCCTCGCCCTGGACGGCAAGGTCACCCTGGACGACAACGCGCGTTTTCGGCAGGCACGTTGGGGCGAACAGGACGCCGAGCACGACGACCCCCTGGAGGCGGCGGCCGCGGCCAAGGGCCTCAACTACGTCAAGCTGGACGGCGAGGTCGGCATCATCGGCAACGGCGCGGGTCTGGTCATGTCGACGCTCGACGTGGTCGCCGGCTGTGGCGCCCGTCCCGCCAACTTCCTCGACATCGGAGGCGGAGCCTCCGCGCAGATCATGGCCGACGGCCTCTCGGTCATCCTCTCCGACCCGGCCGTGAAGTCGGTCTTCGTCAACGTCTTCGGCGGGATCACGGCCTGCGACGCGGTCGCCGCCGGCATCGTGCAGGCCCTGGACACCGTGCGGTTGACCAAGCCTCTGGTGGTCCGCCTCGACGGCAACAACGCCGTCCGCGGCCGCGCCATCCTCGACGGCCGCGCGCATCCCTTGGTGCAGCAGGCCACCACCATGGACGGTGCCGCGAGCCGTGCCGCCCAACTCGCCAACACAAGCTGAAGGAGCGGGACATGGCCATCTTTCTCACCAAGGAGTCCAAGGTCCTCGTCCAGGGCATGACCGGCGGCGAGGGCATGAAGCACACCCGGCGCATGCTCGCGGCCGGCACGGACGTCGTCGGCGGTGTCAACCCGCGCAAGGCGGGACGGACCGTCGACTTCGACGACCGCGCGGTGCCCGTCTTCGGCTCGGTACGCGAGGGCATGGCGGCGACCGGAGCCGATGTGAGCGTCGTCTTCGTGCCACCGGCCTTCGCCAAGGCGGCCGTCGTGGAGGCCGCCGACGCCGGAATCGGACTCGCCGTCGTCATCACGGAGGGCATCCCGGTCCATGACTCCGTCGCCTTCCGCGCGTACGCCGAACAGAAGGGCACGCGCGTCATCGGCCCCAACTGCCCCGGCCTGATCAGCCCGGGACAGTCCAACGCGGGCATCATCCCCGCCGACATCACCAAGCCCGGGCGCATCGGCCTGGTGTCCAAGTCCGGCACCCTCACCTACCAACTCATGTACGAGCTGAGGGACATCGGCTTCTCGACCTGCGTGGGCATCGGCGGAGACCCCGTCGTGGGCACCACCCACATCGACTGCCTCGCGGCCTTCCAGGACGATCCCGACACCGAACTGATCGTTCTCATCGGGGAGATCGGCGGCGACGCCGAGGAACGGGCGGCCGCGTACATCCGCGACCACGTCACCAAGCCCGTCGTCGGCTACATCGCCGGTTTCACCGCCCCCGAGGGCAAGACCATGGGGCACGCGGGCGCCATCGTGTCCGGTTCCTCGGGCACCGCCCGGGCGAAGAAGAAGGCCCTGGAAGCGGTCGGAGTGCGCGTGGGCGGCACCCCGACCGAGACGGCTCGGCTGGTGCTGACCCAGCTGGAAACGGAACGTGACGTCACTCATAGTTGACGTGGAGTGACTGTCGGAAGCGATCCGGCCTCACTACGTTCCTCCCTACATACGCGACCACTGGTCGCGCGGGCGGCATTCTGCGGTTCGGCAGATGCCAGGCCCCCCGCCCCCGATTGTGCACCGAGAGCGGAGACACCGAATGGCAACCACCCTCAACCCCACCAACCTCACCGTGAAGTCCGGAACCTCCTGGGCCGACGCGTGGCAGCGCTGCCTCGCCGTCGCCCCCGAGGCGTTCCGCGACGACCGCGTCCTCAACCTCTGGAACTCCGCCTGGCAGGCGGACGGCCGGGCGCTGCCCGCCACCAGCCCCGTCGACGGGAGCCCCATCGCGGGCCCGCCGCGTCTGGACGCCGCCACCGCCCAGCAGGCCGTACGCGCCTCGCTCGACCAGCACCGCGCCTGGCGCCATGTGCCCCTGGAGGAACGCCGCGCCCGTGTGGCGGCGACCCTCGACGCGCTGACCGAGCACCGCGAACTGCTCGCTCTCCTGCTCGTCTGGGAGATCGGCAAGCCCTGGCGGCTCGCGCAGGCCGACGTGGACCGGGCGATCGACGGCGTGCGCTGGTACGTCGACGGCATCGAGCCCATGGTGGAAGGCCGGGTCGCCCTCGACGGGCCCGTGTCCAACATCGCGAGCTGGAACTACCCGATGAGCGTGCTCGTTCACGCAATGCTGGTACAGGCATTGGCAGGCAACGCGGTCATCGCCAAGACCCCGACCGACGGCGGCGTCGCCTGTCTCACCTTGGCCAGTGCGCTCGCCAGGCGCGAAGGGATCCCCGTCACCCTCGTCAGCGGCAGCGGCCGCGAGCTCTCGGAGGCGCTCGTGCGCGCGCCTGAGATCGGCTGCGTCTCCTTCGTCGGCGGCCGCGACACGGGCGCCGCGGTGGCCACCGCCGTCGCCGACCTCGGCAAGCGGCATGTACTCGAACAGGAAGGACTCAACACCTGGGGCATCTGGAACCACACCGACTGGGACGCGCTGACGGCGGTCATCCCCAAGCTGTTCGACTACGGCAAGCAGCGCTGCACGGCCTACCCGCGCTTCGTCGTCCAGCGTGAGCTGTTCGACGACTTCCTCGCCGCCTACCTGCCGGCCGTCCGCACCCTGCGGGTCGGTCACCCGCTCGCGGTCGAGCACCCTGATGACCCGTACCCGACACTCGACTTCGGTCCGGTCATCAACGCGGCCAAGGCCAAGGAGCTGCACGACCAGGTTGCCGAGGCCATCAACCGGGGCGCCGTCCCGCTGCATCGCGGCAAGCTGTCGGACGCGCGCTTCCTGCCCGGCCAGGACACGGCGGCGTACGTCCAGCCCGTCACGATCCTGAACCCGCCGCCGTCCTCACCGCTGCACCACGCGGAGCCCTTCGGCCCGGTCGACACCATCGTCCTGGTCGACACCGAGGCCGAGCTGCTCGCGGCGATGAACGCGTCGAACGGCGCCCTCGTGGCCACCCTGTCCACGGACGACGAGGCGACGTACGACCGACTCGCCCCGCAGATCCGCGCCTTCAAGGTCGGCCACGGCAAGCCCCGCTCCCGCGGCGACCGTGATGAACTCTTCGGCGGGTTCGGCGCGTCGTGGAGCGGCGCGTTCGTGGGCGGGGAGCTGCTGGTGCGCGCGGTGACGCAGGGGCCGGCGGGGGAGCGGCTGCCCGGGAACTTCCCGGATTACCACCTCATGCCGTGAGGTGAGGGCGGGCGGCGTCCGTATCGGGGCGCCGCCCGTCGCGCACTCCGGCCAGTTGGCGTGCCGTGCGCGCGGTGACGGCGGGTACACGCTCGTGGGCGAAGGCCGGTGGGCAGGCTCGGCGGACGGACGACCGAAGTGCGCAGCCTGGCCGCAGCTCCTCGACATCCCGCGCTTCGTCGACGACCCGAAGCTCAACTCCCCTGTCGCCGGTCTCAGCATCGCCGCGCGCCGCGTGCGGGCCGACCAGCAGCGCGGGCACCCGCAGCGCGGGCACCCGCAGCCCGCGACCGCGGGTGGCTTCACATGGTCGTACCAGCCCCCCCGAGGATCGACTGCACGAGGGGGACGGACGTGGTGATCGGAGGTCGGGACTCCCCACCCTCGTATGAGGTCAGGAGGAGCAGCGACAGCATGAAGGTCGCGAGGAAGACGGCGGGGGTGGTCTTGGTAATTGCTCCGCACGAAGATCCGTAGCGTGCGGGGGCTGAACTGCCCGCTGGCGATCAGCACGGCGACCGGCGAAGTCCTGAACACCACACCGATGAAGGCCATCATCGCCTAGCTGACCGCGGTCACCACGGCCCGCGCGTCGTCGGCGAGCCTCAGCAGCTCGCTGGCCCCGTCGTAGTCGTGCGCTTTCTGCAGCGCCTCGATGATCTCGGCGTCAGTCTCCGAGGCCCCACCCACCCGACGAAGACCAGCACCGTCGCCGCGGTGGGCGGGCGCGCACCAGAAGGTGTCGCGCAGGTGCTCCCGCAGCGGCGGCAGCGCCCTCGGCCGCCGCCTCCCGGTAGTCCGCCAGTCACCCATGGTGAGACTGCGCGCGCACCCCATCTGCTCCCGCATATCCGCTCCGAGGGCCCGGATATGCAGGTGAAAGGCACTCCGAAACCTTGGTATTGTTGTCCATGTCGCCGCGGGGCACACCCCCGGTCAGGCGGCAGACACCTAGTCCGGGTGGCGGAATGGCAGACGCGCTAGCTTGAGGTGCTAGTGCCCTTTATCGGGCGTGGGGGTTCAAGTCCCCCCTCGGACACAACCACTGACGATACGCAGATGAGGGCCTCGACCTTACGGTCGCGGTCCTCGTTGCATGTTCGTAGCTGATGGTGATGCCCAGGGCTTCGTAGAGTGGGCCCTTCTCGTTGGCGTCAACAGCATGGATGTGCTGTGCCATATCGCCGAGCCTCTCAGTGATTGATCGGATCTGGTCGGCGGTGAGCTGTTGCTCTGTGTCCCGGGTGGCAGCGGGCAGCGCGTCGAGTTTCTTCTGTACCGCTTCTTTGTCTCGATGTGCCTCGTTGATCCATTGGGTGACGACGGCTGGGTCGGCTCCGGCTTCGAGCGCGGCCTGGTAGTGGGCGAGACGCCGCTCGCATTTCCTGCTGCGCGACCGGGACGGCAAGTACAACGAGGTGTTCGAAGCGGTCTTCAAGGCCGAGGAACTGGACGTGATCAAGAGTGCACCGCGGGCTCCTCGGATGAACGCACACTGCGAGCGTGTCATCCGCCGCGAGGTTCTCGACCGCGTCCTCATCATGGGAGAGGCGCATGCCCGACAGGAAAGACTCAGTGGCCGGCGCGCGCTCGGATACTCCCAGCACCGCTGCGTGTCAGGCCACGCCTCCCTGGTGTCGCAAAGAGTCATGCAAGTAGCGCAAAAAATGCACAAGTGATCGACGCTTTGATAGCAGCCTCAAGAAAATATCTCGCAGGAACCTTGTGGACGGTGCGCCTGGTCCTTACTGTCGCCTCACCTCACGACGTCCACTCCGCCTCGAACGTCCAAGGCGGTCGCGCCTTACGAGAGAAACGAGCTGGGGATGGCACGGAGCAGCAGCAGGAGAGCGTGGCGAAGAACCGTGGCGGTGGTCGCGGTGGCGGCCGCGGTCGGCCTCGGGCTCGGCGGGACGGCTCAGGCAGGCACGGAGAAGGCGGCGGGGGCCGTCGTGACGCGGGCGGGGCTGGATCCGGCGCTGGTGGCGGGGCGGGGGGCCCACCTCGGGTTCGCCGAGCAGGAGGCGGAGAACGCCGCGACGAACGGGACGGTCATCGGGTCGGACCGGAGCGCGTACACGCTGCCGGCGGAGGCGTCCGGACGGAAGGCGGTGACGCTGGAGCGGGGAGAGTACGTGGAGTTCACCCTGCCGAGCGCCGCCAACGCGATCACCGTGCGGTACAGCATTCCGGACGCGCCGGACGGCGGTGGCATCACGGCGCCGCTCGACGTGGCGGTGAACGGGCGCGACCGGACGACGATGACGCTGACCTCGCAGTACGCGTGGCTGTACAACCAGTATCCGTTCTCCAACGACCCGAAGGCCGGGCTGCTGCACGAGGACTGGTGGATCACCGAGTGCGGCTGTGTGCCCAGTGCCACCACTCCGGCGCCGGTGATCGCCAAGCCGTTTCGGCCGAACCACTTCTACGACGAGCAGCGTCTTCTGCTGGGCAGGACGTACCGGGCGGGTGACACGGTCCGGCTGACGGTCCCCACGCGCGCCGGGGCAGTGCCGACGACTGTCGACCTGCTCGACTCGCAGTTGGTCGCCCCGCCGCACATCGCGCCCGTCGCGGCGAACGTGCTCGCCTTTGGCGCAGATCCGACCGGGCGGCGGGACTCGGCCGGGGCGATCGACAAGGCGATCGCGTTCGCGCGGCGCGGGCACCTGAAGGTCTACATCCCACCGGGCACGTACCAGGTGAACCGGCACATCGTCGTGGACGACGTGACGATCGAGGGCGCCGGCAGCTGGTACACGATCATCAAGGGGCGCCAGGTCACGCTCGACGCTCCCGCCCCCGACGGTTCGGTGCACACCGGGGTCGGCTTCTACGGCAAGGACGCGTCGGCGGGCGGCAGCCGCAACGTCCATCTGTCGGGCTTCGCGATCGAGGGCGATGTCCGCGAGCGGATCGACACCGACCAGGTGAACGGCATCGGCGGGGCGCTCAGCGACTCGACGATCGAGGGCCTCTACATCCACCACACCAAGGTGGGCATGTGGTTCGACGGGCCGATGTCGAACCTGCGGATCACCGGCAACGTCATCACCGACCAGATCGCCGACGGCCTCAACTTCCACACCGGGGTGACGGATTCGGTGGTACGGAACAACTTCGTACGCAACTCCGGTGACGACGGCCTGGCCATGTGGTCGGAGAAGACCGGCAACGCCCGCAACACCTTTGACCGCAACACCGTGCAGACGCCGGTGCTCGCCAACGGCATCGCGATCTACGGCGGCACCGACAACACGGTCTCGGGCAACCTCATCGCCGACCCGATCCGCGAGGGCAGCGCCCTGCAGGTGGGCTCCCGCTTCGGTGCCGAGCCGTTCACCGGGCATCTGTGGATCACCGACAACACCACCGTGCGGGCCGGCACCTACGAGCTGAACTGGAACATCGGTCTCGGGGCCATCTGGTTCTACGCGCTGGAGAGGAACATCGACGCGGACATCCAGGTGGTCGGCGACGCCTTCCTCGACAACACCTACAACGCGATCATGCTCGTCGCCGACTGGCCGGTGAAGGACAAGTACTCGATCAGCAACGTGCACTTCAAGGACGTCAGGGTCGACGGCACCGGCACTTCGGTGGTCAGCGCCCGGGCCGCGGGGTCGGCGTCCTTCGAGAACGTGGACGCCCGCAACGTGGGCGCGGTGGGGGTCAACAACTGCGGGTCGTTCAACTTCCCTGCCACCGGTTCGGAGTTCTCGCTGATCGATCTCGGCGGCAACGACGGGGGCGGCACCACCGGTCCCTGGCTCGGGTCGTGGGAGCTGCCGAATACCATCTCCTGCGACGACCGTCCGCCGGTCGTCACGCCGTCGGCGCCGGCGCCCTGGTGACGTTCCGCCCCGGCGCAGGCCGCGGGGCCGTCCGCGAAGGCC
>NZ_JBEZKJ010000179.1:0-7928 GCF_040651675.1 Streptomyces sp. NPDC048415
GCTCCTCAAACGCCGGAGGGGCTGATTTCAGCCCGTCCGGCGTTTGAGGACGAGCGCGAAGCGCGATACGGGGGGTCTGGGGGGCGGAGCCCGCCAGGTACGGGACGGGCAGGGGCGGAGGGGGCGAAAGACGTATCGGTGCGCCCGCGATCTAAGGGCGCCAGAGCGGGTGCTCCCGGTCCGCCCAGTCCCGGCTGACGGACCCCGTTCGCAGCCCCCGCCGCGCCTCCGGGTCCCCCAGCGCCATGCCGACGTGGCCCGCGAGGACGATGCCGATCGTCAGGGCCAGCCAGTCGTGGACGAAGGTCGCCGAGGTGCGCCACATCAAGGGCGTGAGGTGGGTGAACCACATCAACAGCCCCGTGCCCAGCATCACCAGCGTCGCCCCGGCGATCCAGGACGCGTAGACCTTCTGCCCGGCGTTGAACTTCCCCGCCGGACGGGAGGTCCGGCGCTTGTCGCGCCGCAGGGCCGCCCGCAGCCACACCCGGTCATGCGGCCCGAAGCGGTTCAAGAACCCCAGGTCGGCGCGGAGGGCGCGCGAGGCGAGGCCCGCCAGGACGGGCACCGGAAGCGTCAGGCCGGCCCACTCGTGGATCCGTACGACGAGTTCACGGCGGCCGACGAGTTCCGCGAACTGGGGGATGTACAGGCACGCCGCGGTCGCCACGCACACGCCCATCAGCAATGCGGTCACCCGGTGCACCCAGCGCTGCGCTCGGCCGAAGCGCCGTACGCGCGTGGCGTGCGCGGCCACGGCCGGGGTGTCGTCAACTCGTGGGTTCATCGTCGCGTCCGTTCGAACGGCCGACCCAGGCGTCGACGTCGTAACCCCGGTCCTCCCAGTACCCGGGACGGACGTCCTCGGTGACGGTGATGCCGGAGAGCCACTTGGCGGACTTGTAGAAGTACATGGGGGCCACGTAGAGGCGGACGGGGCCGCCGTGGTTGTGGCCCAGGGGCTTGTCCTGCATGCGCAGGGCCACGAGGACGTCGGCACGGCGGGCCTGCTTCAGCGTGAGGCTCTCCGTGTACGTCCCGTCGAAGCAGTTGAAGCGGATCGCCCCGGCCGAGGAGCGCACACCGGCGGCGTCGAGGAGATGGGACAGGCGTACGCCCTCGAACGGGGTGCCCGGCACCCGCCAGCCCGTGACGCACTGGACGTCGTGCACGACGCGGGTCTGCGGCAGGGCGCGCAGGTCGGCGAGGGAGTAGGTCTTGGGATGGTCGACCAGGCCGTCGATGCTGAGGCGGTAGGTCGTCTCGTTCTTGTGCGGGACGGACGTCGCCACGGAGTAGTAGCGGAAGCCGCCGCCGTTGGGCAGCAGGCCGGTCAGGCCCGTGGGGTCCTTGTCGGAGGCGCCGGCGAGGAAGGATTCGAGGCCGCGCTGGAGCGTGGGGGCCGCGATCACGCCGAGCGCGCCGAGTCCGAGCGTGCCGAGCAGCACGCGGCGGCCGATCGGCGCGCCTCGTGCCTCGGGGCGCTCCGTGCTCGGCTCGTCGGCGTCCGGCCGCTCCGGGCTGCGTTCCTTGGGCCGTTCAGGGTTCACCTATTGATCAGAGCACCCGCGACCCCCAAAAGACCAGCGGCGGCGGGTGCACGTCAGCGTTCCGTAATCACTTCTTACGTGCCGTCCAGGAAGACGTGCTCCAGGAGGGACGCCTCAGGATGCGGACTCGGCCGCCTTGTCCAGTTGGAACGCCTCGTTGCCGAGGCCGATCCGGGCGTGCGCCTCGGGCTTGCGGGAGCGCAGCACCAGGCCCTGGATCACCCCGATGACCAGGGCGGCCCCGACGATGGCGGGCAGCAGCCAGCTCAGCGAGGAGTCCGGTCCCGCCCCGACGAGGACGTCGAAGTCCTTGACCGTGTAGACCGCGATGACGATCAGCGCGACACCCGCGATCGCTGACGTGGCGAGGCGCCAGGCCTGGGCCCGGGCGGCGCCGCGGCGGGCGAAGAAGACGATGACGGAGAGCGAGGCGGCGGCCATCAGCACGATGACGCCGAGGGCGCCGACGTTGCCGCCCCAGGTGAACAGGTGCAGTACGGGTTCGGTGGGATCGCCGGCCGGCTTGTCGTCGGCGACCGCGAAGGCGATCACGATCACCAGGGAGACGGCGGTCTGCAGGAGCGAGCCGGTGCCGGGTGCGCCGCTCGCGCCGGACGTCCGTCCGAACGCCGCGGGCAGCAGGCCTTCGCGGCCCATGGCGAAGGTGTACCGCGCGACGACGTTGTGGAAGCTGAGCATCGCCGCGAACATGCCGGTCACGAACAGGACGTGCAGGACGTCGGTGAAGGTGGAGCCGAGCCGCGATTCGGTGAGGAAGAAGAGCAGGCCCGCGCTCTGCTTCTGGGAGGCGCCGACGATGTCCGAGGGGCCGGTGGCCACGGTGAGCGCCCAGCAGCTGAGCGCGAAGAACACGGCGACACCGGCGACGGCGAGGAACATCACGCGCGGCACCAGGATGTGCGGTCGGCTGGTCTCCTCGGCGTAGACGGGGGCCTGTTCGAAGCCGAGGAAGGCCGCGATGCAGAAGCACAGCGCGGTACCGACTCCGGCGCCGGTGAGCGTGTCCGGGTTGAAGGCGTGCAGCGACAGGCCCTGCTTCGCCGGGTCGGCGACCGCGGCGATGTCGAAGATGACGACCAGGGCCACCTCGATGACCAGCAGCACGCCCAGCACGCGCGCGTTGACGTCGATCTTCAGCCAGCCGAGCGCGCCGACGAGCAGCACTGCCACCAACGCCGGTATCCACCAGGCGACTTCGAGGTCGAGGTAGGTGGAGAACAGCCCGGACACCTCGAAGCCGAAGATGCCGTAGATACCCACCTGCAGGGCGTTGTAGGCGACGAGCGCGACCAGGGCCGCGCCGGCGCCCGCGGTGCCGCCGAGGCCGCGCGAGATGTACGCGTAGAAGGCGCCCGCGTTGTGGACGTGCCGGCTCATCTCGGCGTACCCGACGCTGAAGAGCACGAGGACAACGCCGAGGATGACGAAGAGCAGCGGCTGCCCGACGATACCCATCACCGCGAATGTGGTGGGCATGACACCCGCGACCACCATGAGCGGGGCGGTCGCCGCGAGGACGGACAGCAGCAGACCTCCCGTGCCCAGCCGGTCGGCGCGCAGCGCGCGGTCCTGTCCCTTGAAGGTGCTGATGCCGCCGGGGTCGGCGGCCGGTCTGCCCGTGTTCGACGTACTCGATGTGCTCGAACTGCCCGTCGTCATCGCGGGGTCGTCCTTTCGGATGTCCGGTTTTCAGGGGTGGCGTTCACACCGTGCCGAGCGCGCTGTCGCGTGCGGCACGGAAGGCTTTGTACGGGTCGCGGTCCGGGTACGACCACGGCGCCGGGGTCGCATGGTCGCCGATGCGGTGGAACAGGGCGGCTGCCTCGGCGCCCCGGCCCTCGCAGAACTTGGCGTGGGCGAGGAAGTTGAGGTCGACCAGGCGGCGCGGGTGGTCGTCGCGCTCCCACTCCAGCCACCAGTCGAAGGCGGCCTTCATCACCTGGCGGGCCCGGCGTCCGACCCAGTGCCCGGAGGCGACGGGGTCGGCGGGTTCGCTTCCGGTGCCGGCGAGCACGCGGTAGCGCTCGGCGTGCGCGACGACCGGGAGGATGGCCAGCGGCGAGTCGGCGGGGGCCTGTTCGGCGGCCCAGTTGGCGAAGTCGTACACCTCGTGCAGCGGGTCCCGGCCCGCCTCGGCGCGGCGCTCGGCGAGCCGGGCGACCACCAGGTGGTGGGCGTGGTGGTGATCGGTGTAGCGGTGGCGTACCTCGTCGAAGAGCTGGACCACGTCGTCCTCGGTGCCGAGGGAGCGCTCCAGGAGAAGCAGGCCGAGCCACGGGGTGGGATCGGCGGGCGCGAGGACAGCCGCGGTGTGGCATGCCTCGCGGGCGCGCTCGGGGCGCTCCTTGCCGTTCAGGGCGCGCTGGACGGTGGCGCAGCCGAGCAGCACGGCGGCGTCGGCGGACTCGGGCTCGGCGAGCTGCCAGTCGCGGGCCCAGGCGAGCGCGGCGGACTCCCGCGCGAGGACGGTGACGCGGTGTCCGCGGCGGTCCCAGTCGTCGCCGGTCGCGGCGAGCAGCGCGCGGACCGCGGTCCAGCGCCCCTGTTGCAACGAAGTGCGTGCGGCGACGAGTTCGGCGTCGTCGAGTGCGGCGTCGAAGGTCTGGCCCGCGCGCTTGCGACCGCGGCCGAGGGGGGGTGGGGGTGGGGACACCGCGGGTCGTCCTCACAGGCGCGGTTTGTCAGGTAGTGATCACGCACAGCAAACCCGCAGCCATGGCTTTCAGTCAAGACTGATCAGTGCACTACACGTGTCAACTCTCCCTGCGGGCGGCTCGGTTGACCCCGCTGCCCGCCTCTGCGGGCCCAGCGCACCGGGGCTCAGCCCACCGCGTTGGCCGCCGCACGGCCCGCCGTGCGCCCCGAGAACAGGCAGCCGCCGAGGAACGTGCCCTCCAGCGACCGGTATCCATGGACCCCGCCGCCACCGAAACCGGCGGCCTCACCGGCGGCGTACACGCCCTCCAGCGGGTCGCCGCCCTCCGTCAGTACCCGCGAGGAGAGGTCGGTCTCCAGGCCACCGAGGCTCTTGCGGGTGAGGATGTTGAGGCGGACGGCGATCAGCGGGCCCGCCTTGGGGTCGAGGATACGGTGCGGGGAGGCCGTACGGATCAGCCGGTCGCCGAGGAAACGGCGGGCTCCGTGGATCGCCGTGACCTGGAGATCCTTGGTGAACGGGTTGGCGACCTCCCGGTCGCGCGCCACGATCTCGCGGCGCAGCGCCGCCTCGTCGATCAGCGGCTCCTTGGTGAGCGCGTTCATGCCGCGCACCAGCGCGCCGAGGTCCTTCTCGACGACGAAGTCCGCGCCGTGGTCCATGAACGCCTTGACCGGCCCCGGCACATCGGCGCGCGCCCGCCCGATCACGTCCCTGATCGACTTGCCGGTCAGGTCGGGGTTCTGTTCCGAGCCCGAGAGCGCGAACTCCTTGCCGATGATCTTCTTGTCGAGCACGAACCACGTGTAGTCGTACCCGGTCCTCATGATGTGTTCGAGCGTGCCGAGCGTGTCGAAGCCGGGGAAGAGGGGCACCGGCAGCCGGTTGCCGCGCGCGTCGAGCCAGAGGGAGGACGGGCCGGGCAGGATGCGGATGCCGTGGTTGTTCCAGATGGGGTTCCAGTTCTGGATGCCCTCGGTGTAGTGCCACATGCGGTCGCGGTTGATGAGGTGGGCGCCAGCCTCCTCGGCGATCGCGAGCAGCTTGCCGTCGACGTGCGCGGGCACCCCGGCGATCATCCTCTCGGGCGGACTGCCCAGCCGTTCGGGCCAGTTGGCGCGCACGAGGTCGTGGTTGCCGCCGATGCCGCCCGAAGTGACGATCACCGCCTGGGCCTTGAGTTCGAAGGCGCCGGTGACCGTACGGCTGCTGGCCTGCCCACGCTCGATGCCGGACGGCTCCAGGATCTCGCCGGTCACGGTGTCGACGGAGCCCGCGCTGCGGGACAGCCCGGTGACGCGGTGGCGGAACCTCAGCTGCACGAGCCCGCGGGCGACCCCCGCTCGTACGCGCCGCTCGAAGGGCGCGACGAGGCCGGGCCCGGTCCCCCAGGTGATGTGGAAGCGGGGCACCGAGTTCCCGTGCCCGTTGGCGTCGTAGCCGCCGCGCTCGGCCCAGCCGACCACCGGGAAGAAGCGCACGCCCTGCCGGTGCAGCCAGGAACGCTTCTCACCGGCCGCGAAGTCGACGTACGCCTCGGCCCATTGCCGCGGCCAGTGGTCCTCCGGCCGGTCGAAGGCGGCCGTGCCCATCCAGTCCTGGAGGGCGAGCGCATGGCTGTCCTTGATCCGCAGACGGCGCTGCTCGGGCGAGTCGACGAAGAAGAGCCCGCCGAACGACCAGTGCGCCTGGCCGCCGATCGACTGCTCCGGCTCCTGGTCGAGGAGGATCACCGTGCGGCCCGCGTCGACGAGCTCCGCGGTCGCCGCGAGCCCCGCCAGGCCCGCTCCGATGACGATCACATCTGCGTCGTAGGCCATCGGCCCGTCCTCTCGGCATTCCGACTGGTCGGATCGGCTCGGTGGTCATGAGGGCCCTCATGACGTTGGTCACGAACCGATCGGCAGCGTCGCTGGTTGGTGAGACATTGGAGGTGGTCGACCGCGATAGTCGACCACGCCTTGTTACTGATCGGTCAGATCCTTCGGCAAGAAGAGTGACCGAGTCAACTGCCTGGTTCCGGGTACTCCCGGGGGCAGGCTCCTGCCCTTGGCACTACAGTCGGCGGGATACGCAACCGTGGCCCGCACCGGCTCTTGACGTATCGAGGTACACAGCGTGTCGGTTCTCGTTCTGGTCCTGGCCGTGAGCGCGGCCTGCTGCCTGGGCTTCGGCTTCGTGCTCCAGCAGAACGCCGCCTCGCACGCCCCGCTGAGCGACTTCCTCTCCCCCCGTCTGCTGCTCGACCTGATCCGGGTCCCCCGGTGGCTGGGCGGCATCGGGCTCATGGTGTGCGGAATGGTCCTCGGGGCGGTCGCCCTGGGCAAGGGCGAGATCTCCCTGGTGGAACCGCTCCTCGCGACGAACCTGCTCTTCGCGCTCGCGCTCTCCCGTCACCAGACCAAGCAGCCGCTGGGCCGGCAGGGCTGGGCCGGACTCGCGCTGCTCGCGGGCGGGGTCTCGGCGTTCATCGTGGCCGGGCAGCCGCAGGGCGGCGACGCCGTCACCAATCCTCTGCGGCACTGGCTGATCATCGGGATCATGGTCGGCCTCGCTCTGCTGCTCACGACCTACGCGAAGCGGTCCCGGCTGAGCGCCGCACCCGTGCTGCTCTCGCTCGCCGCCGGCCTGCTGTACGGCGTCCAGGACGCGCTCACCCGGGTCAGCGGGCAGCGGTTCGGCGAAGGCAGCTGGAGCGAGCTGCTGACCGGCTGGCAGCCGTACGGGGTGCTGGCGCTCGGCGTGACGGGGCTGGTGCTGGTCCAGAGCGCCTTCGAGACGGCACCGCTGCGGATGTCGCTGCCCGCGCTCACCGCGGCCCAGCCGCTGGCCGGGATCGTCTGCGGGGTGGGCTTCCTCGGGGACCGGCTGCGCACCGACGTGGGGGCGCTCGCCTGGCAGGCGGCGGGGCTCGCGGCCGTCGTGGCGGGGATCGTACTGCTGGGGCTGCATCCGGCGATGCCCGCGGGGACCTCGCACGCCGAGCGGTCGCGGGATCTCCAGCCGCATTGAGGGATACGGGCCGGGGGGCGGCGCCGGTCGCGGCCGGCTCGGGGCTGCTTGGATGGGGCCATGAGTGCCGCTGACGAGATCCTCGACATCGTGGACGAGAACGACCAGGTCATCGGGCAGTCCCGGCGCGGGGACGCGTATGCGCGCGGGCTGCGCCACCGGTGTGTGTTCATCCAGGCGCGCGACGCCTCGGGCCGCGTCTTCGTCCATCGCCGCACGTCCACCAAGCTGGTCTTTCCCTCCCTCTACGACATGTTCGTCGGCGGGGTCGTCGGTGCGGGTGAGTCCTACGACGACGCCGCCCTGCGCGAGGCCGAGGAGGAACTCGGCGTCTCCGGGCTGCCGCGGCCCGCCCCCCTCTTCAAGTTCCTGTACGACGACGGCGCCGGGCAGTCCTGGTGGTCGGCCGTGTACCAGGTCCACTGCGAGCTGCCGGTGAACCCTCAGATCGAGGAGGTCGCCTGGCACGACTTCCTCACCGAGGACGAGGTGGAAGCACACCTGACGGACTGGACATGGGTCCCGGACGGACTGGCGGCGTACGAACGCCTCAGGGACTACCGCGCGCTGGACTGACCGCGGGGATTTCGCCCCCTCTGGGAGGCTCCGCCCCCCAGACCCCCCGTATCGCGCTTCGCGCTCGTCCTCAAACTCCCCCACTCTCGGCTTCGCTCGAGCGGGGGGACCCC
>NZ_JBEZKJ010000180.1:0-7687 GCF_040651675.1 Streptomyces sp. NPDC048415
GTCCGGTTGCAGCAGCGCCACCCTCACCTTCTGGCTGCACATCGACCCGCCGACCCGCCGACCCGCCGACCCGCCGACCCGCCGACCCGCCGACCGGGCGACGGCGCGCGGGTACGCGGCACATGAGCGCGGGCCGAACCCTTTGGCGACACCGGCCACTTGGACGACCTGCAGGCGTGGATCGCGGCGGCCGACGCGTCGCACGCGGCCCTGTCCGCGGACGGGGAGCCGTAATGGAGCCGTACTGACCTTCCGGCTCGCGTAGCTGCTCAAGGCGCAGGGCAGGGGAGACGAGCTGCGCTTGCGGATGGATAGGGGGCGGGCGGCAGCTGCGCGATCCCCTCAACGAGGAGGACGAAGGGAGCCGAACTCACGCCCTCACCCACCGAAGACGGCATGGCCGCCCCCTGTTGACCGCGAGGTACGCTGCGGACATCGCCCTGTACCCCGCCCCTCCGGAGGACCCCGTGCCCGAGTTGCCCGAGGTCGAAGTCGTGCGGCGGGGCTTGGAGCGCTGGGTCAGCGGGCGGATCGTGAAGACGGTCGAGGTGCGGCATCCACGGGCGGTGCGGCGGCACCTGGCGGGGCCCGACGGCTTCGCGAAGGCGCTCGCGGGACAGCGCGTCGGACCGGCCATGCGCCGCGGCAAGTACCTGTGGCTGCCCCTCGAGGACTCCCCGTACTCGGTGCTCGCGCACCTTGGCATGAGCGGCCAGCTCCTGGTGCAGCCTGAGGACACCCCGGACGAGAAACACCTGCGCGTCCGCGTCCGCTTCCAGGACGGTCAAGGCACCGAACTGCGCTTCGTCGATCAGCGCACCTTCGGCGGGCTCTCCCTGCACGAGAACACCCCGGACGGCCTGCCCGACGTCATCGCGCACATCGCCCGCGACCCGCTCGACCCCCTCTTCGACGACGCGGCGTTCCACACGGCCCTGCGCGCCCGCCGTACGACGATCAAGCGCGCGCTGTTGGACCAGTCGCTGATCAGCGGGGTCGGCAACATCTACGCGGACGAGGCGCTGTGGCGCTCCAAGCTGCACTACGAACGCCCCACGGCAACCCTCACCCGGCCGCGCACCGCCGAACTCCTCGGCAATGTCCGGGACGTCATGAACGACGCCCTGGCCGCCGGCGGCACCAGCTTCGACAGCCTGTACGTCAACGTCAACGGAGAGTCGGGCTACTTCGACCGCTCGCTCGACGCGTACGGACGCGAGGGCGAGCCCTGCCGACGGTGCGGAACACCGATACGAAGGCGCGCCTGGATGAACCGGTCCAGCTACTTCTGCCCGCGCTGCCAACCGCCGCCGCGCGCCAAGGCTTAGGCCGGGCGCGTCTCGTCGTAGCGCTCGCGGGCCTCGAGGACGTCGTCCATGTGGCCTTCGACGAAGTTGATGAGGGTCAGCAGACGCTCGGAGACCTCGCGGCCGAGGGGTGTGAGCCGGTAATCCACGCGCGGCGGGTTCGTGGGCTGCGCCTCGCGGTGCACCAGACCGTCGCGCTCCAGCGCGTGCAGTGTCTGGGAGAGCATCTTCTCGCTGACGCCGTCGACGCGGCGCCGCAGTTCGTTGAAGCGGCACGTGCCGTCGTGCAGCGCCCCAAGTGTGAGCGAGCCCCAGCGCCCGGTGACGTGCTCCAGCGTGCCCCGGGACGGGCAGCTGCGGGCGAACACGTTGTACGCGAGGTCTTTGCCTTCGGCGCACGCGGTGCCCTCGCCGCCGTCGGTGCGCTCAGCGGTCTGCGCGACAGGTTCCATACGTTCACCATACTCTGGGACAGCGCTAACCATAAGGTTGCACCAACTAGAAGTTAGTGCTTTCCTTTGGTTATTGTTGGTGAGCAGCACATACGTGGCTGCCCGTTTCGTCCCCAAGGAGTACGCACCGTGACGACCCCCGTTGTCTCCATCGCCTACCACTCCGGATACGGCCACACCGCCGTTCTTGCCGAGGCCGTGCGCTCCGGTGCCGCGGAGGTCGGCGCCCAGGTCCACCTGATCAAGGTCGACGAGATCACCGACGCTCAGTGGGAGCTGCTCGACGCCTCCGACGCGATCGTCTTCGGCTCGCCGACGTACATGGGCACCGCGTCGGGTGCCTTCCACGTCTTCGCTGAGGCGTCCTCGAAGCGCTGGTTCGGGCAGGACTGGCACGACAAGCTCGCGGCCGGGTTCACCAACTCCGGTTCCAAGAGCGGCGACAAGCTGCACACCCTGCAGTTCTTCCAGATCCTGGCCGCGCAGCACGGCATGAACTGGATCAACCTCGGTCTGCACCCGGGCTGGAACAGCTCCACGGCCTCCGAGCACGACCTCAACCGCCTCGGCGTCTTCGCCGGCGCCGCCGCACAGACCAACGTGGACGAGGGGCCCGAGACCGTCCACAAGGCCGACATCGCCACGGCCGAACACCTCGGCCGCCGGATCGCGGAGACGGCGCGGGTGTTCACGCTGGGTCGGGTGGCGGTGGCCGAGGTGGCCGCGTAAGCGTCTACGCGAGGCCCCGGGCGCATCCGAGCTCAGGTATGTCTCCCCCGTGGGCGCAGGCTCTCACCAGGCGAGGTTGCCGGGCCTGCTGGCGCCAGCAGGCCTGTCCGACCTCTGGCAACGCACACCATTACGTAACCCGTCCGGATCACATCGAGAAGCGAACCGATGGTTGCGTAGTAAAGCAAAGTCGAGTAAATCCCCGATCCGGATATTGCCGAGTACATAAAAAACGCAGAAATAACAACAAGAACGGACAAATTGACTGTCAATAGTAGCCATCCTGAGTCCGTTCTGGCCCGATTGAGTCGCTGCCAGTTTGTTCGTGGAACCTGAGTGGGGTGCGGGCTGAAGCGGCGCTTGAGTTCGCCACTGAAAGATCGCTGTGCCATAGCGATGTATGGAACAGCGGAAAACATCCCGTGCGCAAGATGTGCAGAGAGTTGGTTCCCCGAGAGGTCGGCGTAGCGACTTTGGCCGGGAGCTGCTTTGGCGCGAGTGATCATGGCCCCAAGCTTGCGGCGCGTCGGGCAGTCTGTGGAGCGGCCGCCCGGAGGAGCGAAGCGACGACGGGTGCTTGATGAGGTAGAGAAACCTGCAACAAGATCGGCTAGCCGACTGCGCTCCGCTCGGCCAAGCCGCGCAGGGACTCGCGGACACGAGGTTCAGAGAGCTGGATCAAGTCGCGGATGACCTTACGGGCCAAGTGGTGATCGTGGATCTGTTCAAGCGCGAGAGCCTCGGATTCCAAGAGCGCAGCTGTCGCCTCACCGACGTGTCGCCGCTGCGCGTGCGCTCGCGCCACGGCAAGGAGAAAGCGTGACTGCCGCTCGGGCGAAAGGCTCGATGCGTCAATCTGCTGGGCTACCTCTGGGGCGAGCCCCGCGTCCTCCCACTCGACCGCCGTGCTCACCGCGTGGGTTTCGACGTTCGTGGGCCCGAACTCCGTGTCGAAGTCGTTGCGCCTCGGTGCTGCTGGACACGGGGAGAGCATCAAGGCTGTCAGTGAGTATCTGGGCCACCACGACCCCGGCTTCACGCTTCGGACGTACACGCACCTGATGCCCCCGAGCGGGACCCGGGCCCGGGCCGCCGTGGATCGTGTCTTCACGGAAGAAGAACCCACAGATGACGGCCCGGACACGGCCCAGGAAGGCGCCTAACCTTCTGACCCGCGGCTATCTCAGTAGCCGAAGTCCTGCGTCCACCACGGACCGCCCGAACCGAAGTGGGCTCCGACGCCGAGTGTCTTGAAGTCGCAGTTCAGGATATTGGCGCGGTGGCCTTCGCTGTTCATCCAGGCGTCCATCACCGCTGCGGCGGTGGTCTGGCCGCGGGCTATGTTCTCGCCGCCCAGGGTTGTTATCCCGGCCTTCGCCGCCCGGTCCCAGGGGCTGAGCCCAGTCGGGTCGGTGTGGTCGAAGAAGTCGCGCGCGTCCATGTCCTCGCTGAAGGCCTGGGCCAGGTCCGTCAGGGAGCTGTTCGCCGCCACCGGGCTGCAGCCCACCTTGGCCCGCTCCACGTTGACCAGCTTGAGCACCTCGACCTCGGCCGCGGTCTCGGCGGACACCGTCACCGGGGCGGTGGTCTTCGGTGCCTTAGTTTTGGCGGCCTTGGTCTTGGAGGGCTTCGGGCTCGCCTTGGTCTTGCTGGGCTTGGCGGTGGGCCTCTTCGAAGGCGTCGTGGTCGGCGCGGCCGACGACGTCGCGGGGGCGGCCGACGGGGAGGCGGAGCGGCCGGCGTCACGGCTGGTCGAGGTGTCGTCGCGGGAGTCCGCGCTGCCCGACGTGCCGCCCTGCTGGGTCTCCAGGCCGGACGGGGAGCTCGCGGCCTGCACATTGTCGGAGTTGCTGCTGCCGCCGCCGAGCGAGTAGTTGTCGCTGCCGGGCAGCACACCGGTCGCGACGGCGACGGTGCCCAGTGCCACGGCCGCCGAGACGCCGAGCAGACCCGTTCGTACGGGTGCCGCCTTCCGCTTGCGGTGCGAGCGGGCAGCGGCGGTGGGCGGGAGGTCGGCGACTGCGGCGTAGCCGTACAGGTTCTCCGGACCGTAGCTGTCCGTGCCGACCTGGTGTGTTTCCGTGACCCCGGTGGCGCGGCCTGTGGCGGCGCGGCCGGCGGCGGAGCGTCGGTGGCGTCCCATCTCTTGGGCCTTCCTCGATCTTGCGGTCAGCGATTCTCAAGTCAAACCTCACTCGAAAGAGTGAGTTTCATATGAGACTCATTGGGTCGGGACGGTACCCCATGCCGCAAGGGGAGGAAGTGCTGCGAGAGACATTGTCCGGTTAGCGTGCAGCCATGAACGAGGTTGCACGGCTGGTCGTCTGGGTGCGGGGCAGGGTCCAGGGAGTGGGTTTCCGCTGGTTCACGCGGGCCAAGGCGCTGGAGATCGGCGGGCTGAGTGGTTTTGCTCTCAATTTGGACGACGGACGGGTCCAGGTGGTCGCGGAAGGACCTCGGCCCGAGTGTCAGAGCCTGCTCGACTGGCTACAGGGAGACGACACGCCCGGGCGCGTAGAGGGAGTCACTGAGATCTGGGACACGCCCCGCGGGATCTACGACGACTTCGCCATCCGATGACGGTGACGGCTCGTCGGCCCGGCCGGAAAGCGGTAGGGCGTGCCTCTGGCACCTGCCGGAAGCAGAAATGACCTGGTGGTTGCCAAGAACGGCTGGAAGTGGCAGGCTCCCGGAATAAGGATGATCTCCACGCCCTGAGGGCCCCGCAGGAGTCGCAGCGCAGCCGTTCCAGGGCCGCGCGACAGTGGGTTGCCCGCCAATACGGGGCGTGATCGTGTTGACCGTCAAACTTTTTGGTGAGACGCTGAAAGCCCCGCGCACCTTAGCTGTTTGGCATGTTGGAACGGCAGCAGGACAACAGCAGTGTCAAGCATCGCGGGTGCGATTCCCTCACGACCCACACCGCTTCGGTCGGTCACTCAGTGTGGAGGACCATCCATCATGGCAAAGGCGCTTCTCGGTTACGTCGGCGGTTCTGACCCGCGACTCATCGCCGAGATGCGACGGCTCCAGCAGCGCGTACAGGACCTCGAATCCGAGCTCGTACGGATCCAGGCCGAGAACGACGCGCTCGCGGCTGCCGCTTCTCACGACTCGCTTCTCGAGAGCATCGACGTACCCCAGGCGGAGCCTGCGCTCACCTGATCACTGCACCGCACTACGACAGCAGTGGTTGGGCGGCCCGTATCAACCGCTAAGTTGTCAGATTCGCAAGGGACGCCTCTTCGGCGTCCCTTCTTTCTTTCCCCCGCATTCTTTCACTCTCTTTAACGTCTGGTGTGCCCTGCACGTTCATGGGTGAAACCGCGCGTTCATGGAGTGAGACGAGCCCGAAAGGTAGAGTCCGGCGGCGTGCACCTCAAGGCCCTGACCCTGCGCGGGTTCAAATCGTTCGCCTCGGCGACCACGCTGCGGTTCGAGCCGGGCATCACCTGCGTCGTGGGCCCAAACGGTTCGGGCAAGTCCAATGTCGTGGACGCGCTGAGCTGGGTCATGGGCGAGCAGGGCGCCAAGTCGCTGCGCGGCGGCAAGATGGAGGACGTCATCTTCGCCGGCACCACCGGGCGTCCCCCGCTGGGCCGCGCCGAGGTGTCCCTGACCATCGACAACTCCGACGGGGCGCTGCCCATCGAGTACGCCGAGGTCACCATCACGCGGATCATGTTCCGCAACGGCGGCAGCGAGTACCAGATCAACGGTGACACCTGCCGACTCCTCGACATCCAGGAGCTGTTGTCCGACTCCGGTATCGGCCGCGAGATGCACGTCATCGTCGGCCAGGGCCAGCTCGACTCCGTCCTGCACGCCGATCCGATGGGCCGCCGCGCGTTCATCGAGGAGGCCGCGGGCGTTCTCAAGCACCGCAAGCGCAAGGAGAAGGCGCTGCGGAAGCTGGACGCGATGCGGGCGAACCTGGCCCGTGTCCAGGACCTCACGGACGAGCTGCGGCGGCAGTTGAAGCCGCTCGGCAGGCAGGCCGCCGTCGCGCGGCGCGCCGCCGTCATCCAGGCCGACCTGCGCGACGCCCGCCTGCGCCTGCTCGCCGACGATCTCGTACGGCTGCGGCAGGCGCTGCAGACCGAGATCGCCGACGAGGCCGCGCTCAAGGAACGCAAGGAAGCCGCCGAGTCCGAGCTGAAGAAGGCGCTCCAGCGGGAGGCCCTCCTGGAGGACGAGGTACGTCAGCTCACGCCGCGCCTCCAGCGGGCGCAGCAGACCTGGTACGACCTCTCGCAGCTCGCCGAGCGGGTGCGCGGCACGATCTCGCTGGCCGACGCGCGTGTGAAGAGCGCCACGTCGGTGCCCCCTGAGGAGCGGCGCGGGCGGGACCCCGAGGACATGGAGCGAGAGGCCGCGCGGATCCGTGAGCAGGAGGCCGAACTCGAAGCGGCCCTGGAGGCGGCGCAGCGTGCCCTCGAGGACACCGCCGCGCACCGCGCCGAGCTGGAGCGTGAGCTCGCCGTCGAGGAGCGTCGCCTGAGAGACGTGGCCCGCGCCATCGCCGACCGCCGTGAGGGTCTCGCCCGCCTCGGCGGCCAGGTCAACGCGGCCCGTTCCCGCGCCGCCTCCGCGCAGGCCGAGATCGACCGCCTCGCCTCCTCCCGCGACGAGGCGCAGGAGCGCGCGGTCGTGGCCCAGGAGGAGTACGAGCAGCTGAAGGCCGAGGTCGACGGCCTCGACGCGGGCGACGCCGAGCTGACCGAGCGGCACGAGGCGGCCAGGCGGGCACTGTCCGAGGCCGAGGCCGCGCTGAGCGCTGCCCGCGAGGCGACCACCGCGGCGGAACGCAGACGCGCCGCCACCCAGGCCCGCCACGAGGCGCTCGCCCTCGGCTTGCGCCGCAAGGACGGTACGGGGGCGTTGCTCGGTGCGCGGGACCGCCTCACCGGCCTCCTCGGCCCCGCGGCCGAGCTGCTCTCTGTCACCCCCGGTTTCGAAGTCGCGCTGGCCGCCGCGTTCGGCGCCGCCGCCGACGCGATCGCGGTCACCACGCCCGCCTCGGCGGCGGACGCCATCCGCCTCCTGCGCAAGCAGGACGCCGGCCGGGCGGCCCTGTTGCTGGCGGGGGCCCCGGATGAGCCGCGCGAGCGCGGGGCGCATGGCGCCGGCCCCGGCAGGCCCGACCACGCTGGGGCGCGCCCCGCCGACGGTGCGCGGTCCGCGGCGGGGACCGCGGGC
>NZ_JBEZKJ010000181.1:0-7297 GCF_040651675.1 Streptomyces sp. NPDC048415
TCGGCTTTCCTCGCGTTCTTCTGGGGGTTCCCTGTGGGGCGGCTCCCCTCCGGGGGGGTCTGGGGGGGGGGGGGGGGGGGCCCCCCCCCCCCCCCCCACCACCCCCTCAGATCGGCGGCGGCTCAGTACGCCGTACACCGGCCCTTCTCGCCGTTCCAGAAGCACACCTGGCCGAAGACGTCGAAGCCGGCGACGCCGTCCGGGTTGATCTTGTCGAACCGGGGCTTGGGGATCTGCAGGCCGTTGATCCCGTCACCGGCGAGCGGTCCGCTCGTCACGGTGCGGTCCGGTACGGGGCTGCCCTCCTTGAGGTCACCCTTGAAGTAGAGACCACCGATCTCGCCGGTGTTCCATGTGCCGACGCCGTTGCCCTCCACCGAGAAGACCGGCACCGGCAGCCCGCCGAATCTGCCGGTGCCCTGGACGTCGAAGACGATGTCGGTGAGCTCCGGCGCCGCCCCGCTGGGCGACCAGCAGTCCTGGTACCCGATGTGTCCGCTCACCTCGGCCTCCCGGACCAGCACGCCGAGCGGGGGACTGAAGTTCACTTCGGCGTCGAGGCGGCACACGAGGTCGGGGACGGGCGCCGGGGCCGCCTCGGCGGCGGGCGCGGCCAGGGCCGTACCCGCAAGGAGGACGACGGCCGGGACCGCGCTCCTGCCCAGGCGCGCCAGAGCGGAGGACCACTTCACTTTCGCTGAGGACTTCACTTCTTGCGGTTCCTTTCCTTCAGGCCGTGGCCGTGCTGCCACGGAGGACTTCGCTCGCGGAACCCAGGTGCTCCGCGAGGTCGCGGTACGACTCCACGACCCCCGTCTCGACGTACGGGATGTCCCGTTCGGCGCAGAACGCCTTGACGATCGGGTACGCGCGCCGCAGCGCCGAGCGGGGCATTCCCGGGAAGAGGTGGTGTTCGATCTGGTAGTTGAGGCCGCCGTAGAAGAAGTCGCCGAGGTAGCCGGTGGGCAGCGTGCGCGAGGTGAGCACCTGGCGCTCCAGCCAGCTCCACTCCTTGCCCACGCGGGTCGGCAGGCCCTTGTGGTTGACGGCGAAGGCCAGGCCGAGCAGATAGCCGAGGAGGACCTGGTGGACCGCGAGGAAGAGCAGCGCGCTCGGCCAGGGCAGGAGCAGGAAGAGGGCGCCGAAGAAGAGCACCGCGTGCAGCACCAACAGGCCGCCCTCCAGCCAGGGTCGGCGGACGGCGCGGCGGCACAGGGCGATGACCCCGGCGATGCGCAGGACCACGGCCTCGAGGCCGAGGAGCGGGAAGAACAGGTAGCGCTGGTTTGCGGCGAGGAAGCGGGCGAATCCCTGCCGGTCCTGGGCCTGTTCGGGCGCGAAGACGGCCACGCGGCGCAGGATGTCCGGGTCGAGTTCGAGGTGGTTGGGATGGTTGTGGTGCCGGTTGTGGTGCTGCACCCACCAGCCGAAGCACACCCCGAGCATCAGGTTCCCGTGGACGAGGCCGAGCGCCTGGATGACCTTCCGTGACCGGGTGATCTGGCGGTGTCCGGCGTCGTGCACGAGGAAGGCGAGCTGTTCGTGCCAGGCGGCCAGCCAGACCGCCGCGAGGACCACGTGCCACCAGACGCTGCCGGAGAACGCCAGCGCCGCCCAGCCGGCGGCGTTCATCAGCCAGACCGTCACGATTCCGGTGACGTACTGGCCCTTGCGGGTCCGCATGAGTCCTGCCGCCTGGACGCGCCGGGTCAGTTCGCGGAAGTCCTCGTCGAGCGCGCCTGGTTCATACGGGGAGGAGTTGACTGACGGGCTGTCGGTCATCGGTGTGCCACGGACCCTTTCCTGGTTGGACGGTGACGGACGTAGGGAGGTGGCTCACGGGGTCAGTCCCATGTCGGCGAGCCGCGATTCCTGAGTGGTGCAGGCCCATTCGGCAGCGGCCAGCATCCGTTCCTCGGCTGTGGTGTCGACCAGTCGGCGGCCCGGCCACAGCTCGTAGTCGCCCGCGATGTCGCCATGCCGCTCCAAGCCCGCCTGGTAGAGCCGCTCCCGACGGAACGTCAGTTCCTGGACGGGCAGCCGCGACCACACATCCATGCCGCGCGCGACGAGTTCCCTGACGCGGTCCAACTCCTCGGGATACCTGCGCAGATGGCGTCGTACGATTGTGCTGCCGACGGAGAGATGCCGGATCTCGTCGATTCCCGCGGCCCGTTCGATCTCGGCGGCCGGCGGATCGAAGGGCCGCCACTTGCGCTCGCTCAGCTCGGCGGTGGGGGCGAGCACTCCTTCGACCAGGACGGTCAGGGTGATGACGCCGCCGATGTAGTCCCGGTCCTTCTCCAGGACCGAAAGGCCGAACTCCTCAAGCGGCGTCAGTACGGCGTCCCGGTCGGCGCCGGCGAGCGACTCCATGGTCTCTTCCAACTGGTCGGCGGGCGTGCCAAGTTCGAGGAGATGGCTGCGGAAGGCGTAGGCGTGGCGGGCCTCGTCCATCAGCTGGGAGGTGTAGAAGTCCATGGCGGCGAGGTCGGGCGCGTAGGCGACCAGGAAGGAGATGGCACGGGCCGCCTTCTCCTCCGCCATCGAGCGGAAGGCGAGCTCCTGCATGAGGGCCTGGCGCAGCGGCCCTTCCTCGAGCATGTGGGCGGGGACTGGCACGTCCGCGGACCGGCCCATCGCGTCGCCGCCGAGGGTGCCTTCCGGTACGGCGCGGAACCAGTAGCCCAGGTCGCAGCCCTCCGGTGTCAGCTCGGTGCGCAGGGCGCCTTCCAGGAGGCTCGGGGCGCGGTAGCGGTCGGCTTCAGCGGGGAACTTTGTGACATACGTGGTCATGTCGGCCTTTCTTGTTCAGGGTCTGCCAGCGGGTTCCTGCGGGGACGTCAGACCGACTTCGTGAGGCGCATCAGCTGCCAGACGGCGGCGGGGCGAACGCCCCCCTGGAACGCCAGGTACTCAGGTTCGATGAGCTGTGGACGCCACTTGAGCTTGAAGGACTCCTGGGCGGCGGCCGGGTAGACGGCCCGTCCCCTGTCCGCCAGCAGCCGCAGACAGCGGTGCAGGACGCCGCTGGTCGGTCCGGGAGCGGCGCTGTCCGCACCGAGCTGGACGAACGGGGTGAACCCGAGATGCAGCCAGTCGCGGCCCTCGTCCTGGAAGCGGCGCAGCGCGGTGACGAAGATCAGCTCCACGGTGCCGGGCGGGGCGTCCGGCAACCGCCGCGTGAGGTCGTACAGCCAGCCGCTCCGTTCACCGAACACGGGCGAGTACGACACATACCCGACGGGCCGCCCCGCGTGGACGGCGATGAACAGGCGCCGGTGCGGTGCGCTGGGGCCGCCGCGTTCGCCGATGAGGAATTCGAGTTCCTTGACGTGGCGGCCCTTCGCCCGCAGCCACGCCGCGTCGATCCCGTCCAAAGCGGTGCCGTCCTGCTCCCCCGCGGGCACCTCGGTGACGGTGACTCCTTCTCTGCGGGCCCGGTTGACCATGTTGCGCACCTTGACCATGCGCTGACCGCCCAGGCCGTATCCGTCGAGGGCGATGCTGAAGGAAGCACCGAACTGGTTGACGACGAAGCCGTGCAGGGCATGTAATTCGGCGTCGCTGCGGGAGAGTTGTACGGCGACGACGCGGCGCCCTTCGCTCCGGGCCCGGTCGAGCAGCGCGCTCAGCAGCCGCTCCTGGTCCCGGGGAGCGCAGACGGGTCCGCCCAGCTGGAACAGATGCCGTCGGCCGCCCTCCCGGTAGGGGACGAAGCCGTCGACACCGTCCGCGTGGAAACGGCGGTTGCCGCTGTTCATCGCGAGGAACGCGCTGCTGTGGCTGCCGTGGCGGCGCAGCATCTCGTACGCCTCCGTGTCCGCGAGCGCGTGCGGGGCACTCACCGGGCCGCCGCCTCGTGCCAGGGCACGGTCGCGAAGTCCCGCAGCGCTGACTGGACGGACGGGTGCGGAACCGGTTCGAAGGACACGGTGAACGACTTGGCGAAGTTGCCGAACAGCGCCCGGTCGCCGAAGAGATGGATCGGCAGCACCAGCAGCGCCCACTCCCAGCCGTACGCCAGGACCCAGGCGCCCAGGACCGCGCCCTGCACGCTGAGGCTGTGCATGGTGTTGTAGAGCACGTAGTAGACGCGGGAGACCCGCCGGTCGGGGCCGCGGTGATAGGCGACCGCCCCCGGCAGATAGCCGATGACGTCGACGTACGCGAAAAGGACGACGGCGACCCACCAGCGCACCTCGGCCAGATGCGCGAGGAAGAACGCGGCGGCCACCAGCAGCCCGAGCAGGTACTCGAGTCGCAACAGCCGATAGGTGGTCGGGGTCTGGCAGAGATTGTGTCCGTCCACGGTCACCGCCCGCCGGCCGGGAGCGTCGCCGTGACCAGCATCATGCTGTCCTTCTCGACCCCCGAGAACGCCGCGAGGTGCGGGGCGAACCGCTCGACCGCGTACGGCAGCGCGAGCAGGTCCGCGATCTCGGCCCGCCAGCCGTGTCCGGCCCACCAGCGCTCGGCGTCCGCGAGCTGCCAGACCCAGGGAGTCCCCGAGCCGGACAGCGCCTCCAACCACGGTTTGACGAAGGGCGATTCGGCGGTATCGGCGTTCAGGCACTCGGCGCCGAGGGTGCTGCCCGGCGCGGACAGCACGCCCACCGTGCCGATGAGATGCTCCACGGCCTCCGGCGCGAGGTAGAAGAGCAGACCTTCGCACAGCCAGGCGGTGGGGCGGCCCGGGTCGAACCCGGCGGCGAGCAGCGCGCCCCGCCAGTCCCCCAGCAGGTCGGCGGCGACCGGCGTGCGCCGGGCGATGTCGGGGCCGCGGCCCGCGAGGACACGCGCCTTGAAGGCCTGTACGGCGGGCAGGTCGACCTCGAAGACATGGGTGCCGGCGGGCCAGTCGAGCCGGAACGCCCGGGTGTCGAGCCCCGCTCCCAGCACGACGACCTGCTCGCGGCCCGCGCGTGTCATGGCGAGCAGGTGGTCGTCGAAGAAGCGGGTGCGCACGGCCAGCCAGTCGGGCAGCACCTGTTGCAGGACACCGGCTCCCGGCGGGGCACCGGCCACCCCGGCGGCGTCCAGGAAGGCGGCCGCGAGCCGGTCGTCGAAGAGGGCGTCCGCCCGCTCGGATTCCTGGGCTCGCATGCGTACGGTCCACAGGGCCGTCTCCGAGACTCCGTCCAAACGAACGTCGGACCCGGTGTCGTGATGCTGCATGGGCATGGGTGATTCCTTTGTACGTACGGTTGATGACGGTTGATCAGGCACGGGTGGCACGTCAGCGGGGCGTCCGGCGGCGGTCGAGAAGAAGGGCCGCGGCGCCGAGGGCCAGCAGGCCGCGCGACGGCGTCCAGGGCCGATGCCCGCCCCTGGACGCGGGTGTGTACGGCTCGTGGATCTGGAGGGCGAGTTGGCGGTTGGCGGCGTCGGAGAGGAGCCCGCGCCACTGTTCGGGGGCGGAGGAGGCGGCCGACAGGAGGTCCATCGTGTTGCGGGCGACCTGGTCGAGAGAGAAGTACTCGCGGATCAAGGCGAGGATGATCCCGCGCGCCTCCGCCTTGAACACCTCCGCGAGGGCGATGTCCGGTGCCAGGCAGCGCACCGAACCCTCCAGATTCGCGAAGGACTTGCCCAGCAGGGAGATGGCCGGCGCCGAGCCGATGCCGCGCCGGGTCGCCTTCTCCAGAACGGTGGTCAGGGACACCCCGAAGTTGATGTCCTCGAGGGACGCGGTGGCGACCTTGGGCACCAGCGCCGCCATGTCGGCCGCGAACGCGGGCAGGTTCGACCAGGGGGTGACCCGGCCCATGTCCGCCCACGCCCAGGCCAGGCCGTGGCCGTCGTTCTGCGCGATGGCCATCAGCAGCGGCAGCAACTGCAGACTCGTGCGCCGGTCGAGACGGCCGACCATGCCCCAGTCGATGAGCGTCGCCGGACCACCGGGCAGCGCGAACACATTGCCCGCGTGGGGGTCGGCGTGGAACATCCGGTCGACGAAGTATCCCCGGTACATGAAGCGCAGCAGGTCCTTGCCGATCTCCGTGCGCTCCCGGTCGCTGAACGAGCGGCGGTCGAGATGACGTACGGAGGCGCCCGGCGCGAGGGACTGGACCAGCACCTTGGGGGTGGCGTGGATGACCCGGGGCACGTCGAGGGTCGGGTAGCGCCGGATGTTCTCGCGGGCCTCGTCCATGTTGCGGGCCTCGCCGGTGAAGTCCAGCTCGGGTTCCATCGCGTCGAAGATCGAGCCGAGCATCGCCTCCACGTCGATGACCTCGTTGAAGCGCGGTGCCGTACGGGCCACGATCCTGGACGCCTTGCGCATCAGGGCCATGTCCGCGCGAACCGTGTCCCGGATGCCCGGCCGCTGCACCTTGACCACGGCGGGGCGCCCGCCGGGCAGCGTGACCCGGTACACCTGGGCCAGGGAGGCCGCCCCGAGGGGACGCGTCGTCTCGATGTCGTCGAAGCGGAGCTTCCAGTCCGGGCCCAACTCCTGCTGGAGTACGGGTTCGAAGACGGAGAAGGGCTGCACGTCGACCTGGTCGTGGAGGTTCTGCAGCTCGCCGATCATGGCGGCGGGCACCATGTCGGGCCTGGTGGAGAGGATCTGTCCGAGCTTCACATAGAACGGGCCGAGGCTCTCCAGGGCGTGCCGCACCGCCTTGGCCCGGCGCGCTCCTTCCTGCGCGGTGCCGCTGTCCCCGGCGGAGGCCTCGGCTTCCGCCGGGGACAGCGGATTCCGTACGGCCCGCCGGCGCTCCCGCGTCATCTGGCCGACCTCGTCGGCGACGAGGCTTCCCAGTACCTTCACAACCAGCCGGAGCCGATTGCCGAGCATGGCACTCATGTGTCACAACCTCCTGTGCCTGACGAGTTCCGTCGGTCATGCGGCGCGGTCACTCACCGAGGTGAGGTCACTCACCGGGGTAAGCCGGTACGCGCCCGGTGGCGGCCGATGAGGGCCCGGTGCCGCAGGTTGCTCAGCCCCCCTTCCTGGCCGCGGGCGCACGGCCTGCGGTCACCGCGCCGGTGACCTGCTGGACGTTCTCCAGCACGCCCACCAGGGATGCGACCAGGTCGGAGAGCTGGGCGATCTGCCGGGGCAGGGCGGCCAGTCCCTCCGCCATGTCCGCCGCTCCCGAGACGGCCGATGCCGCGCCGCCCGTCACCTGTCCGAGTGCGGCCAGCGGATTGGCTGCGCCGAGCGCGGCGATCGGATTGGCCGCGCCGGCGCCGCTGAGGGCGCCTAGGGGGTTCGCCCCGCCACCGGCGATGGCCGCGAGCGGGTTGGGGGCGGCGCCGGCGAGCGCGGCCAGGGGGCCCGCCGCGCCGG
>NZ_JBEZKJ010000182.1:0-7253 GCF_040651675.1 Streptomyces sp. NPDC048415
GGCTCCGCCCCCCCAGACCCCCCGTATCGCGCTTCGCGCTCGTCCTCAAACGCCGGACGGGCTAAATCTCAGCCCGGGATCAAGCCGTCGTCGCTCAGCATCTCGCGGACGTCGTCGAGGGTCGCGTCCGGGGACGGGAGGATCAGTTCCGAGGGTTGCAGGGCGTCGTCGGGGAGCGGATCGCCCAGGCGGCGGACCGCTTCCAGGAGGGCGGCCAGGGTGCGGTGGAAGCCGGACTCGTCGCCGCTCTCCATTTCGGCGAGCAGCTCGTCGTCCAGTTTGTTCAGCTCGGTGAGGTGGCCGTCGTCCAGCCTCACCTGCCCCTCCCCCATGATCCGTACGATCATGTCGCCCTCCTCAGGCGTGGGACCAGTCGGTCACTGCTTGTCGAAGCGTGGGGTGTCCTGGGGCTGCGACTGGGACTGGGACTGACCCGTGCCACCCTCGATCGCCTGCTGCGGCGATCCACCGGCCAGCTCCGCCTTCATCCGCTGCAGCTCCAGCTCTACATCCGTACCACCGGAGAGCCGGTCCAGCTCGCTCTGGATGTCGTCCTTGGCCAGCCCGGACTGGTCGTCGAGGGCCCCGGAGGCGAGCAGTTCGTCGATCGCTCCTGCCCGCGCCTGGAGCTGCGCGGTCTTGTCCTCGGCACGCTGGATGGCCATGCCGACGTCGCCCATCTCCTCGGAGATGCCGGAGAAGGCCTCCCCGATGCGGGTCTGGGCCTGCGCCGCCGTGTACGTCGCCTTGATCGTCTCCTTCTTGGTGCGGAAGGCGTCGACCTTGGCCTGGAGCCGCTGGGCCGCGAGGGTGAGCTTCTCCTCCTCGCCCTGGAGAGTCTGGTGCTGCGTCTCCAGGTCAGTGACCTGCTGCTGGAGGGCGGCGCGACGCGAGAGCGCCTCACGGGCCAGGTCCTCGCGGCCGAGCGCGAGCGCCTTGCGGCCCTGGTCCTCCAGCTTGGTGGACTGGTTCTGGAGCTGGTTGAGCTGCAGTTCCAGGCGCTTGCGGCTCGTCGCCACGTCCGCGACGCCGCGGCGCACCTTCTGCAGCAGTTCCAGCTGCTTCTGGTACGAGTAATCGAGGGTTTCGCGCGGGTCCTCGGCCCGGTCAAGGGCCTTGTTCGCCTTCGCGCGGAAGATCATCCCCATACGCTTCATGACACCGCTCATGGGCTTCGCGCGCCCCCTTCTGACGGACTCCAGCTCCAGGTACTGCAACAGAACCCACAGTACGGGCCCTGCATCCATTACCGCACTGTTCGGGGACGGATGCGCTCATCCCCAAGGACGACTGCGGATGACACCGCTCCGGCGTAGGGAGTAGGTGACACTCGGGGTCCGCCTGTGCGCAACGTCCCCTCTGTCCCACTACAGACGTACGGCGTTGCCGGATCGTTCCCCACTCGAACGACGTCCATGCCCCCGCACCCCGTACCCTTGGGTTTTGTGTTCCGTAGCCGTGCCAAGGAAGAGAAGGCCCCCGCCGACAAGGCGCAGGTGACCCTCTCCAAGCAGACCCGTGACCCGCAGGCCCCGAAGGGCCGCCCCACGCCCAAGCGCAGTGAGGCCCAGACCCAGCGTCGCAGCGTGGCCAACACGCCGACGACGCGCAAGGAGGCCGGCAAGCGCCAGCGCGACGAGCGCCGCGCCCAGCTGGAGAGGCAGCGCCAGGCGCTGGCCAGCGGTGACGAGCGTTATCTGCCCGCCCGCGACAAGGGGCCGGTGCGCAAGTTCGCCCGCGACTTCGTGGACTCGCGGTTCTGCATCGCCGAGTTCTTCCTGCCGCTGGCCGTGATCATCCTTGTGCTGAGCATGGTGCGGGTCGGCTCGCTGCAGACCATCGCGCTGCTGCTGTGGCTGATCGTGATCGTGATGATCGTGGTCGACTCGATCGCCATCGCGATGCGTCTCAACAAGCAGCTGAACGCGCGCTTCCCCGACGCGAACAAGAAGGGCGCGGTCCGCTACGCGCTCATGCGCACGCTCCAGATGCGTCGCCTCAGGCTGCCGAAGCCGCAGGTCAAGCGCGGAGAGCGGCCCTGAGCACAACCTCTTTCACCGGGGGCGCGGCAGACGCGTGGCTGAACAAGCTGGGCGGGCTGCGTGATGTCGTACGACAGGAGCTGGTGGCCCGGCAGCTCGACGAGCAGATAGCCGGGCGGTTTCCGGTGGGTCAGCGGCTGCGGGTCCTCGACGTCGGGATGGGCCAGGGCACGCAGGCGCTGCGGCTGGCCCGGGCCGGGCATCAGGTGACCGGCCTGGAGCAGGACGCGACGATGCTCGCCGTGGCCAGGCAGGCGCTGACCGCCGAGCCCGAGGGCATCCGCAGCCGGGTACGCCTCATCGAGGGCGACGGCCGGGAGACGGGCGTCCACTTCCTGCCGGGCAGCTTCGACGTGGTGCTGTGCCACGGCGTACTGATGTACGTCGAGGAGCCGGACGCGCTGCTGGCGGGCCTGGCGCGGATGCTGGCCCCGGGCGGGCTGCTCTCGCTGCTCGTACGGAACGCCGACGCGCTGGCCATGCGGCCCGGGCTGTCCGGGGAGTGGGCGGCGACGCTGGCCGCGTTCGACACCACCGCGTACACCAACCGGCTCGGCCTAGACGTCCGCGCCGACCGGCTCGCCACGCTGACGGGCGCGCTCGCCGGGATCGGGGCACCCCTGCACGCCTGGTACGGGGTGCGGGTCTTCACGGACACGGCGGCCGACGAAGCGGCGGCTCCCGCGGATCTGGAAACGCTGCTCGCCGCCGAGGAGCGGGCCGGGCGGACGGATCCCTACCGCCAGGTGGCCGCGCTGCTGCACCTGTGCGGAGTGCGGGGCTGAACGACCCGTTCGGGTGCGCATCACAGGTCGCGGCGTCCCCCGGAAAGGGACACTTCGGGCATGGATGCTTCCCGTGCCCGTACCTTGCGACTCCTTGCGCTCGTAACCGTCCTCGCCTGCTTCGCCGCCCTGCTCTCCGGCTGCACGGTCGGCTCCTCGCCGTCCACGAAGGACGGCGCCACGACCACGCGGGCGGCGGCGCCCGCGGCGGCCCACGATCTCCAGGACGAGTACCTGAAGGTGATCAAGGACGTCCTGCCGTCGGTGGTACAGATCCAGGCGAGGAGTGATCTGGGGTCGGGGGTGGTGTACGACGACAAAGGACACATCGTCACCAACGCCCATGTGGTCGGCAACGAGAAGAAGTTCCAGGTCACGACCGCCAACAGCGAGGACGTGCTGTCGGCGACGCTCGTGTCCGCCTATCCGGACCAGGATCTCGCCGTCATCAAGCTGGACAAGCTGCCCGGAGGGCTGAAGGCGGCGGCCTTCGGGGATTCCTCGAAGGTCGAGGTCGGCCAGATCTTGCTGGCGATGGGGTCGCCGCTCGGGCTGTCGTCCAGCGTCACCCAGGGCATCGTGTCGGCGACCGGACGCACCGTCAGCGAGGGCGACACCGGGGGCGGTACGGGCGCCACCATCGCGAACATGGTGCAGACCTCGGCGGCGATCAACCCCGGCAACAGCGGCGGCGCCCTGGTCAACCTCGACGGTCGGGTCATCGGCATCCCCACACTCGCCGCCACCGACCCTGACCTCGGGGGCAGCGCGGCGCCCGGCATCGGCTTCGCGATCCCCGCGTCCACGGTGAAGACGATCGCCGACCAGATCGTCAAGAACGGCAAGGTCACCGACTCGGGGCGCGCCGCGCTGGGCATCACCGCCCGTACGGTCGTCAACGACAACTACCAGGCCGCCGGAGTCGCCGTGGTCGAGGTGAAGAGCGGCGGCGCGGCCGACAAGGCGGGCATCATGCCCGGCGACATCATCATCGGGCTCGGCACGACCGACATCACCACGATCACCTCACTCTCCGAGGCACTCGCCTCCGAGAAGCCGGGCGACAAGACCAAGGTGACGTACACGAGGGGCGGCAACGAGAAGACGGTCGAGGTGACGCTGGGCGAGCAGTAGGCGCTCGCCGGGCGCGGGGTGGGGTGCCGGGGGGTACGGGCCCCGGCGCCCCCGACCGGCCTACTCCGGGTCGGCGTGCAGGCTCATCGGCCCGTAGATCTTCGTGCTGTCCTCGAAGAGGAACACCTGGTCCGCGCCGCCCTCCAGGAGGTCCTTCCACACCTCGCCGATCCAGGACTCCGCGTCCCCCTGGGTGGTGAACTCCTCGGGCTGCACCGCGGGTTGGACCTCTGTCCCGTCGGACTTCTCGAACCGCCACGTCCATGCCGCCATGTACGCCTCCAAGGTATGAGCACACTGCACAGCGAGAGCCGGACAAGATCCGGCTCCGGTCAGAAGCCTAGGCCCTGTCGTCAAATTTCCGCCTGCCTCGCGACGCCTGGCACGCACGCTCGCCGCGTTGCCGGAAAGGCCTGGCAGCCGCGCTACGAGGACTTTCCGGCGCCTTGTCATCGCACGCTCCCCCACGCTCGGCTTCGCTCGGTCGGGGGGAGACCCCCATGACGCCGCGAGGCCCGGACCGCGGGCGGACGGCGGAAATTTGACGACAGGGCCTAGCCGGACGCGCAAGACCTGCGGGGACACGCGAAAATCAACCCCGTGGAACTGACTCTGCTCGGCACCGGCGCCCCCGAGGGCCTGCCCCGCCCCGACTGTCCCTGCGCGGCGTGTGCGAGTGCGCTCGGCGAGAACGCGCGGGCCGCCACCGCGCTGCTCGTGGACGGCACGCTGCTGCTCGACCTCACGCCCGGCGCGGCGTTCGCGGCCGCCCGCGCGGGGCACTCACTGGGCGGCGTACGACAGGTGCTGCTCTCGCATCCGCACGACGGGCCCGCGGTCGAGGTGCCGGCCGGGCTGCCGGGGCCCGCTCGGGTGCCCGACGGGCGGGAGTTGGCGCTGCTGACCGGGCACCGGGTGCGGGCGGTGCCGATGGACGCGCCCGGCACGGGGTACGCGGTGACCGGGCCGGACGGGCAGCGGCTGCTCTATCTCCCGCCGGGCGCGGCGCCCGCCGGGCTTGACGAGAGCGGCGGTTCGTACGCCATGGTGCTCGCCGATGTGGTGGGGCGGCCGGACGGACTGGCGAAGCTGCGCGCCGTCGGCGCCGTCGGGCCGACGACGGACGTGATCGCCGTACACCTCGATCACGACGTGCCCCCCGGGCCCGAACTGCGGCGGCGGCTCGCGGCGGCCGGCGCGCGGGCGGTGCCGGACGGGACGACGCTCGACGTGGGCGTCTATGAGGACGTACCGGACGTGCCCCGCCGCACGCTGGTGCTCGGCGGCGCGCGCTCGGGCAAGTCCGTCGAGGCCGAGCGGCGCCTGGAGGCCTTCCCCGACGTGCTGTACGTCGCGACGGGCGGCTCGCGCAACGGGGACACCGAGTGGGCGTCCCGGGTCCACGCCCACCGGGAGCGGCGCCCCGGCTCCTGGCGCACCACCGAGACCTGCGACCTCGTCCCCCTCCTGGAGGACGACGGCCCTCCCCTGCTCATCGACTGTCTGTCGCTGTGGCTGACGGACGCGATGGACACCGCGAACGCCTGGGACGACGCGGAGTGGGCCGGCGGCGGCGAACGCGCGCTGCGCGCCCGCGTGGAGGAACTCACCGCCGCCGTCCGCCGCACCCGCCGCACCGTCGTCGCCGTCTCCAACGAGGTCGGCTCCGGCATCGTCCCCGCCACCGCGTCGGGCCGCCGCTACCGCGACGAACTCGGCCGTCTGAACGCGGGGTTCGCGGCGGAGTGCGAGCACGTGCTGCTGGTGGTGGCGGGGCAGGCGGTGGTTCTGCGGGGGTGACTCCGGCTCACGCCGGGCGCCGGGCGATGACGCGGTACGCGTTCGAGAAGCGGGTGCGGCGGAAGAGGGGGGCGAGGGTGTGGTCCAGGGCTGAGGTGGCGGCCAGGAGGGGGGCCGACGTCCGGGTCAGGGCCGTGTGCAGCCGGCGCTGGAGGGGGGTCGGCGGGGTGGGGCGCCAAGGGGCGTCGAGGTGGGGCAGGACGCGGCCGAGGGCCAGCGCGAGGGCGCCCGAGAGGTCGTACGGGATGTGCGGTTCGCGGCGGTCCGTCGCGACGATCTCGCAGCCGAGCGACTCCAGTTCGCGCAGCAGATTGGGCAGCGGCATGAGGTGGAGGTGGCGCGGCTGGCCGTACGACACCCACCACTTGCCCAGCAGCGCGCCGAACACGCAGTCCGGGTCCGGGACTTCGACGAGGAGGTGGCCGCCGGGTCGCAGCACCGCCAGGGCGGCGCGCAGTTCCTCGCGCGGGTCGGGCGTGTGCTCCAGGTGGTGGAACATGCTCACCACGTCGTAGCGGGCGCGCAGCCGCGCGGCGACGCGGGGATCGGTGAGCCGGCCGAGGTGCGCCTCCTCCACCCGCCCGGCCGCGTGCGCCTTCTCGACGCGCCGCGTGGGGTCGAGCCCGTCGAACGCCGTGTACGGGTGGATCTCCTTGGCGGCGGCCGGGAAGTGTCCGTACCCGGTGCCGACGTCCAGCCAGCTCTCCGGCTCGCCGTACGACAGCATCGCGCGGGCGGCGGCCCGGTGGCGCCCGCGGCTGCCGCGGGCGGCGAGGAGCCGGTCGGTGACGCCGTCGAGTGCCTCGTGGAAGTCCCGGTGGTAGAAGGCAAGACCCTCCGCGGTGAGCCGGGGGTTCTGGAAGGCGTGGGCGCAGTCCCCGCACTCGTCGACGACGAACGTGCCGGGCTTGCGCTGCATCAGGTCCGGCGTGCGCAACCGGGTGCGCAGCCGCCTCGAACCGCACCAGGGGCAGTCGTGCCGGCGCGGCTCGTGGAAGCGGTCGGTGCCCTGGGCGAGTTCGGCCGCGTAGACGGCGCGGCGCTCGGTGATCGACTGCGGGGTGGGGGGCATGGGCGCTCCTGGGGACGGCGGGGGCCACGGGGTGATGCGGGGGGGGCAGGACCGTACGACAATCCGATACAAACGGTACGTATCCGATCGCGATCCGGGGCGCAACGACGTGGCTCGGACGTGTTCGATCGCTGCCGGTACTGTTCGGCGAATGAGCTCGCTTAATCTCGACGACTTCACCGATCTGATCGAGCGCCCCGACGGAGGCGTACGCCGTGACGCCGAGGCGCGCCGGGAGCGCCAGATCGTGCCGCCCGGGTCACTGGGCCGCCTCGACGACCTGGGTGAGTGGCTGGCGGCGGCACAGTCCGCGGTGCCGGTGCGGCCGATCGAGCACCCGCGCGTGGTGCTGTTCGCGGGCGATCACGGGGTCGCCGGACTCGGCGTGGCGGCGCGGCCCGCGGGCGCCGCCGCCCCGAA
>NZ_JBEZKJ010000183.1:0-7108 GCF_040651675.1 Streptomyces sp. NPDC048415
GGCTGGTTGGCCGGGACGGGCCGGTGGACCACCGACGGCCGCCGGGCTCTGGCGGCCGTCGACCGGGGCAAGGCCGTCCGCACCGGTCGCCTGATCGCACGTACTCCTGGTCGTCGTGGCGGACGCACCCCTTGCCGTGGCGGATGTGGGCCTTGTCGTGGCGGGTGTGGGCGTCATCGCGCATCCGCCTCCGCAGCGGTGGCCGTCGGCGCGTCACGTGCCAGTGCCCACCAGGCGCCGAGGCCGAGGCACACGGCCGTCAGGACGGTGGAGGGTCCGCCGATGTCGGAGTAGAGGAAATCCACGACGTGCCACAACAGCAGCCCGCAGGCCGCGATGGCGCAGTCCCGGGCGCGTCCCGCCCGCCGCAGCCGCCGCAGAGCGCAGACCAGCAGGGCCAGCCAACTGCCCGCCACCGTGAGCAGGCCGAGCAGGCCCTGCTCGCTGAGGACCAGCAGGTACATGTTGTGCGGAGAGAGCAGGGGCTGGCGTCGGAAGACCCGGCCCGCTCCCTCCGTGTCACTGCCCGACGACAGCGCGAGTGAGGCGTGCCCGTCCCGGTGTTCGGGGAAGGCCTTCAAGCCCACACCCGTCACGGGGTGCCCGCGCCACGTGTCGGCCGCCGCCGCCCACAGGGTGTAACGGTCGACGACCGACTGGTCCGGTGCGGCGGTGACCTTGGTGATGCTGGTCAGCCGCTCCTGCAGCACCGCGGTGCCGATGCCGAGCCCGCCCACCAGCACCACCGAGGCCGCGACCACCGCCGCGAACAGCTTCGCCGCCCGCCGCAGGCCGGCCATCAGCAGCTGCGCCCCGCATGCCGCGGCCGTGGCGAGCCAGGCACCCCGGCTGAAGGACACCGCGAGGGGCACGAGGAGCGCGAGCGCGCATACCGCCGCCACAGCCCGCTGCTGCCGCCCGTGTGCCCCGAGGGCGAGACCCGTCGCCACCACCAGTCCGAACGCGACGACCGTCGCCATCCCCATCACGTCGGTCGCCCCGAACGTGCCCACCGCCCGGATGTAGGCCCCCTGATACGAGGCCCCGGTTCCGGTGAGGTACTGATACACCCCGACCGTGCCCTGCCACAGTGCGAGCCCGACCAGCGACCAGAGCACCAGCCGGGCGCCGCGCCGGTCCCGCACCAGCAGCATCACCGCGACCGGGACGAGCACGAACAACTGCAGATAGCGGGCCAGTCCCGTGAGGGCATCGCCGGGCGTCGCCGCCCCGCTCGCGGCGACCGCGATGCCCACCACCGGCAGCCCGAGTACGACCGCGGCCGTCCGCGTCAGCGGGCGCCGCGCCTGCCGCGCGGTGTGAACGACGGCCCACAGCACGACCAGCCCCGAGGCCGCGTCAGCGGGTGTGGCCCTGCTGTCCGGTGCGACCGGCAGCCCCAGTAGGACGATGACCGCCACAACGGGCAGCACGGACAGGACGGAGCCGGCCCGGCGCAGCGCCGGCAGCGGCAGCACCAGCGGGGGCGAGGCTGCCGAGGGAGTGGTCACCGGTGCTCAGCTCCCCGTCGGCCGTACGAACAGGGCCGCAGTGCGCACCAGGATGCAGACGTCCTGCCACAGCGACCAGTTGTCGATGTAGGCGTTGTCGAAGCGGCACCGATCCTCGATCGACGTATCGCCACGCAGCCCTTGGATCTGGGCCAGTCCGGTGATCCCGGTCCGCATCCGGTGGCGCGCCGGGTAGCCCGGATAGACCTGGCTGAACTTGGTGACGAAGTAAGGCCGTTCGGGTCTCGGTCCGACGAGGCTCATATCGCCGCGGAAGACGTTCCACAGCTGGAGCAGCTCGTCCAGCGAGGTGCGGCGCAGGAAGTGGCAGAAGCGGCTTATGTCCTGCTGGTCCGCCACGCTCCAGCGGGTCGCGGCCTCGTGCGCGCTGGCGGGCCGGTGGGTGCGGAACTTCAGCATCGTGAACGCCCGGCCGTCTTTGCCGATCCGCTCCTGCCGGAACACCACGCCCGGCCCGTCGACAACCCTCAACACGGCCGCGCACACCAGCAGCACCGGGCTGACGAGCAGCAGGAGAGAGCCGGAGAGGACCACGTCAAGCATCCGCTTGCCCACACTGTCGCGCCACTGGCCGGCGCCCGGAGACAGCAACCTGCGGGAGAAACCCGCGAGGTGCCCCGCCCGCGCACGCCGCCCGCGCGGGTCGTACGACAGCGAGTCCGCGTCGAGCTCCCACAGCACGCATCCGAGCGCGGCGAGCTCCCGCAGCAAGGAGGCCTTGCGCACACGGGTCGCGGGCCCCACGACGAGCACCGTCTCCACGCCGTTCTGGATGAGCGCGCGATGCGCCTCCTCACCCGTGGTGAGGACCGGCAGCGCGGGCCCGTCGCCCGAATCGGGGACGGAGTCCGGGGCGTCGGCGACGATACCCACCGGCCGCACTCCGCAGCCCGGGCAGCGCTGCAACGCGGCCGCGACACGCATGGCCGCCTGGACCGGACCCACCATCAGAGCAGGACGTGGCCGGTGCTGCAGCGCCCTGCGGCGGCGCCCGTGCACCGCTCCGCGGCCCGCGCAGGCCACCAGGCAGTGCACGGCGCACGCGGTGACGAGCACGGTCATCGGCAGCGCCCGCAGCGGGGAGAGTGCCGCGACGACCGCCCAGCCGACGATGACCCGCCCGCAGACGGCGGGCAGTTCGTCGAGCACGCCGGGGACGACCGAGGTGTCGTACAACAGGGCCTGTCGGTTCAGGCCGATCACGCACAGACCCAGGAAGGCGATGAGCAACAGGTACCTCTGAGCCCCCGGCACGACCAGGGCGCCCGCCAGGGTGCCGCTGCCGTCGACGATCAGCAAGGGCGTCCAGGAGGTCCGCCGCGGACGACGGGATCCACGTCCGGAGGGCAGCCCGCGCCCGGCGGCGGCGCCGGGCGGGTCGAGGACGGAGACGGCGCGCCCCGCTGTCCGAGGCTGCCCGGCAGGAGAGGGAACGGTGCTTTCCGCAGTCATGTGGTGATGGACTCCCTGCTCTGGTTGGGTACGACGACCGGCGTGGTGGCAACGCCGAGCAGTTCGCGGTACACGTCGATCACTGCACCCGTGACGTGCTGTACGTCGTGGGCGGCGAGCACGTGGGCGCGGCCCTGTGCACCCAGCGCCGCGCGCAGCGGCGCGCGGCGCAGCAGCGCCGTCAGTGCCCGCGCCAGCGCGTCGGAGTCCTCCGGCGGCACCAGGCAGTACGGCAAATGGCCGGGCGGCAGGCTCTCGCGCGCTCCGTCCACGTCCGTGACGAGGACCGGCCGGGCGCACGCCATGGCCTCCAGGGGGACGAGCGCCATGCCCTCCCAGCGGGACGGCAGGACCACGACGTCGGCGGCCCGGTACCAGGGGGCGGCGTCGAGTGCCGCGCCGGCGAACTCCACCGACGCTGGCGCACCGCAGTGCAGTCGGTCCGCGTCCGGACCGTCGCCGACCAGCACCAGTCGGGCGGCGGGCATCTGCCGCACGACGGCGGGCCAGGCCTCCAGGAGCACGTCCTGGCCCTTCTGGCGGCACAGCCGTCCCACGCACACGACGAGTGGACCCGCTCCGGACCGAGCACTGGCCCCCTCCGGGCGGAACCTGCACGTGTCAACGCCGTTGGGGACCACGCGCCACTGGGCGGTGATGCCACACTGTTCCCCGGTACGCCGTTCCGCCTCGCTCACGCACAGGACACGCGCCGCCCACCGCGCCCCGAACCGCTCCCACCACAGAGCCCCTTGGGCCATGACTCCGTCCACGGCCTCGAACGACCACGCGTGCGGCTGAAAGACGGTCGGGACCCGGCCGCGCACCGCGAGCCGCGCTGCGAGCCCCGCCTTGGCACTGTGCGCGTGCACCACGTCAGGCCGCACGTCGCGCAGAAGCCGCGCCAGCCGCCGTACCTCGCCCGGGAGCTGATGCCCCGGTGCCCGGGTCGCGTCCCAGGGGAGCACCCTGCAGCCCACCGCGCGCAGTGCGTCCGTCAGCGTGCCGCCTCGCGGGCAGGCCACGGTGACGCGCAGCCCCGCGGCGAGCTGTGCCGCCGCCAGATCCGTCACGAGCCCGGCGACACCGCCCTCGACCGGCTGAGTGACGTGCAGGACGTGCGGCCCGCGTGCAGCGGACGGCGTCGCATGGTGCGGGACGGGTCCGAGGGGAATGCGCATGACCGAGGCTTCCCTTCCGAAGAAAGATTCCGAATCCGGCCCAAGATGTGCGGTCGCACATGCGATATAAAATGCGCCGGATTCGGGAGGCAACGGTAGCCGCATCTCCGTATTTGTCTGCGAACCCGTCAACTGTGTCGGAATGGCGTCCTTCCTCTGGGGCTATTTTTCACGCGAGATCACCCGATTGGAGTCGCGGTGAGGTGTGATCCCGGGCGGCCGTCCGTTTGGCGGGGTCGTGCTCCATTCGGGGCGACGGGCCAAAAGGGCCACTCACCAGCGTGTCGCGGGCGTGGTATGCCGGTTTGGGAGTGGTCATATGATCTGAAACTCGCGCGCGGGGAACACCCATGCGTGTACTGTCCACATGGCGCATCGCCACTCCGGCCCTTTCCGCGGCACTCGCACGTGGTGGTGACCGGCCTCGTGAACGTTTCCGCCGTCACATTGCTCGCCAGCGGGCCCTGCCCGCACCGGATCTGCCTGGCCCTGCCGCTCTCCCGATACCGGGACTGGCGCCAACGGGTCCATTCGTATGAGTTCCTGGAACTGTCGGCGACAGGGTTTCCAGAAACCTCCACTCTCGTTAGGCCAGGAGAAGTGAGACCGAGTCTCTCGCGACGTCTGAAGAAAGAAGCACTCTCTGGCGACCGCGGGTTACGGAAGACGAGTTACGAAAGAAAGGCACACGATGAAGACTCTGAAGGCTGCCGCCGTTGTTGCCGGCTCCCTTGCCATCGCCGGCGTCGCCGTGCCCGCCGTCGCGGCGGACATGCCGGCGCAGGGCCTCCTGGACAGCGGAAAGATGGTCGCGAGCGGCGTCCCCACGGCGGCCAAGGTGTCGACGGGCTACGTGGGCAACGACGTTCAGCAGGTGGCGCAGAGTGTGAAGGACGGTGTGAAGCAGTCGGGAGTCGTGAAGACCCCTGTCGGCAGCAACCTGCCGAAGCCCGCCCTGCCGAAGCCCGCCCTGCCGGGCTCCGTCGACGGCCGACTGCTCGGTGGGCTTCCGGTCGGCAAGTAGGCAATCAAGAAGGCAATGCCGGGAAGCCCACGCCAGCCACGCCTTCGCAGAAGACCGATGCCACCTCAGCGATGACTTCGCCGCCCATGGGTTCGACGATTCGGGTCGGCCACGGCACCTCTAGACCGTGGTCTGCAGCGCGTCGTCGCCGGTCAGCGGGGCGGGGTGGCCGTGGGCACGGGAACGGCCGCCACGATCATGATCGTCTGTGACAACAGATCTGGACGCGGCGGCCGTGGAGGCCGCTGTAGCGCACGAGGTGTGGCGGGACGGCTTCGGGGAGGCGATAGGGCTGGTGGCGGCCCTTTCCCGCGGCGGGAGACGCGGCAGACCTTCGCCGAGATGACCGAGGCCCTGCTCCTCGGCGTGGTCGGGTGAACCGCTGGACGCTCGCGGAGAGGCACTCGGGCACCGGGGCCGCACCGACTACTGCACTTCCTGGCTCGCGCGGTGGGGGACCACGACGCGCCGCCCGGGACCGGATCGCCCGCCGGGGCGCCAGGCCAACTCGCCGACGGACAGGCGGCGTTGGTCGGGGACGAGACCGCGAGGAGAAGTTTTCCACCGACGCGGCAGACGCCGCCCGCCGGCACTCCGGCGCGCTCGACGGGATCGGCCTGTGCCAGGTCACCGTCCACCTCACCTACGCAAGCAGGGCGTGGCACGCCCTGACCGGCCGGGCCCTGTACCTGACCCGGAACTGGACGACGGACGACGAGCGCCGCGAGCTGACCGGCCTGCCGTACGAGCCGGCCCTCGCCACCAAGCCGTAGCGGCCCGCCGCGATGCTCACCGGCGCCCGCAAGGCCGGCCTCACGGCCGGTGGGTGGCCGCCGACGAGGGTCTACGGCGGACGCGAACGCCCACCGGGTGGACACCCCGGCCGGGCGCGTGGCCGCCACGGCGCTCCCGGCCAAACTGCCCCGCCGGGCCTGGCAGCGGCAGCAGACCGGGCACCGCGCGGCACCAGGGCGACCGCCACTACGACTGGGCGATGATCGCCGTCATGGCGGACGACAACACCCCACCCGGCCACGACGCCGGGCACAGCCTCCCGCTGGTCCGCCTCCACCGCTACCACCGCTACACCCGCGAACTGCCCTCTACCGCCGCCACGCCGGTCGCCCTGGCCGACCTGGTGGTCGTGGTCTGCGTCAGGTGGCGGATCGAAGAGGACATCCGCGCCGCCAAGCCCTGACCGGGCTGGACGAGGGACGGGTGACCTGCTGGAACTCCTGGATGCGCTGGAGCCTGATCAGCCTGATCAGGCTGGTCGCGGCCGCGCTGCCGGCCGCCGCCCTGCCCGCACCCCACCGCGACCTGGCGCACACCCTGCACTGGTCCCCCTGGGGTCGCCGCCATCAGCTGCGCCGCCGCCTGCACCGCTGCTGGAGCGAAGTCACCGCAGCCCTCCACCACATGACCACCGCCCAGCAAAGATCACGAACTGCAGCCGCCGTATTGGTTCCGCATTCGTCGGAGCCGACCTTCGGCATATGCGCGGAGTGCAACCGCCATTTCGAGGGGACTGCGATCGCCTGCGCGCGCTGGGCCAAATGGACGATTCAGGATGCCCTTGAGCGGCAGAGCGTCGTTAGTTCCATTGGAATGACCTCGATTAGTGCATCGGGGTCTTCCGCTGCGGAGTTGGCCATCTCTCGAGGTGGCGCATCCGTCGGCGTCGGCCGCTTTGCGGCGCGTCGGCAGGAATGCCGTAGGCGGAAGGGCGCCTTTCCCTCCTTGTTGGCGCGCCCTCTCGACCGGCGCCATTCCTGCCGGCCTTCGTCGGTCGCCTCCTGCCCGCGGGGCCTGTCTGCATCTGACGCAGACAGGCCCCGCGGGCTTCCGTGGAACTCAGCAGAACTCAGCGCTCCATCGCTGCAACGAAGGGCGCGGAAAAGCCGATGGCGGCCCGCCGG
>NZ_JBEZKJ010000184.1:0-7054 GCF_040651675.1 Streptomyces sp. NPDC048415
ATCGCGTGCAGGGCCTCCACGTCCGCGGGTTTCAGGACGCCGCCCAGGCGGACCAGGGAGACCAGGACGGTGTCGAGGCCCTGCGGCAGCCGGTCCACGAACTCCAGCGCGTTGGCGTCGCGCCCGCCCTGCCATGCGGCCCCCGCCGCGCGCCCGCGCTGTCATGCGGCTTCCGTCCGGTCCGCCGCCATGCCCGCCGCGTCCAGCAGGGCCATGCCGACGATGAGGTCGGCGCCGCCGAACTCCGGATCGTCCAGCTCGGTCCCGTCGTCCACGGCGAACAGCAGCTTCTCCTCGCCCTGCCGGTAGGCGGTGCCGACCGGCGGGCTGGCCGCGTGGACGGCCAACAGGGCGACCAGGTAGGGCAGTTCCGGGTCCCGGCGGCGGGCTTCGGCGAGCAGCCCGGACAGCCGTCGCGGCGCGTCGGCGGGCAGGTCGAGCAGCTCCATGGCGCTCGCCAGCTGCTCCTCGCTGAACCGGCTGTCGTCCGGTGTGGCGATCAGATCGGGCTCGGGCATCTCGGCGCCGAGGTGTTCTCGCTCCAGGGGCGGCGTCAGCAGTATGTCGACGAGATCCCCGACCCGTACCGCCACCGGCGTGCGCAGCCCCGTGCCGCGCGCGAAGAAGGCGTCCGTCACGCGCAGCGCCTGCTCCACCGGGAGCGGCAGGACGGGGGCGACGAGGTGTCCGTAGAGGTCTGTCCCCGAGGTCGTCATGGGGGTGGCGAAGGCCTGCCGGTCCTGCTCGGCGCGGAAGAGCGGGCCCGCTTCCAGGAGCCTGGACTGCAGCTGTGTGTGCCTGCGGATGCAGTCCTTGACGATGTCGACGAGCTCGGCGGCGCGGCGCTTCTGCTCCGGGTCCTCGGACTCGTCCCGTGCCTTGCGGATGTTGGTGAGGATCGCGTTCTCATGGCGGTACCGGTCGGCGACGTGGTCCAAGGCCTCGGCGATCATGTCGGGCACGGCCTGGAGCCAGTCGACGGCCCGCACATTGCGCCGGGTCGCGTCCAGGGCCCTGCGGAGCGTCTCCGAGTACTGCACGGTCCGGTAGCGGGCCTGTTCGGCGGCGAGCTGGGCGTCGGCGAGCCGGCCGCGGCTGATCAGCACCTCAAGCTTGACCTCGGCGGCGATCTGCGCGCTGGTGACGTCCGTGTCGAGGGCGCCCACGAGGACGTTGACCGCCTCGTCCGTCGTACGGAGGTAGACACTCCCGCCGTACCCGGGGACCTCCTCGATCAGCTTGAAGTCGTAGTCGCGGCGGACATACGAGCCGTCGGGCGCGAAGGTGCCGTACACGGCGCGGAAGCCTCGGTCGACGCTGCCGACGTTGATCAGGTTCTCCAGGACCCAGCGGGCCACGCGCTCGTGCTCGGCGACGGGCCGCCGCGGGGCCTGGGCGGCGATGCGCGGGATGAGCCTGGCCACTATCTGGTCGTGGTCGGCGCCGGTGTCGAAGTCCATGTTCAGTGTGACGAGGTCGATGGCGGCGAGGGCCACCTCCGCCATCCCGTACACCGTGTACTCACCCGCGAGGTTCGCCTTGCGTACGTCGAGGTCGTGCAGCGGCGCGGTGCAGGCGAGCGCGCGCAGTCGCCGCGCCAGGCCCTCGTCGGCGGCCGGGCCCGGAGCGGGGCGCGGCCCCGCGCTGAGCTGGGGCGGAACGCTGTCCGTCGATGCACGCGAAGTCACGGTGCACAGACTAGGTCCTCGGTCTGACAACGGTCGAAACGACGCAGAAGCGTCCCGGCGGGGCCGCGCCCGTCACTCCCGCCGACGGTGGGGTTCCTCGCTCCCCTGTCCGGCTGCGGGGGCGCGGTGCGGTGCCGCCCGGTGGTTTCGCCCCCTCCGCCCCTAGCCGTCCCGTACCCGGAGGCTCCGCCCCCGGACCTCCGTATCGCGCTACCGCCCTCGTCCTCAAACGCCGGAGGGCCTAAAGCCCGTATACCTCAACGAGACCCTTGAGCGAGTCGTCCAGATACGCCGCGAGCAGCCGCTCGGCCACGTCGCGGTCGCCCGCCTGGAGGGTCTGGAGGATCTCCCGGTTGCGCGCGAGGTAGGGCTTGTGGAGGCGGCGGGGGTCGTCCACCACGTGGAAGGCGAGGCGCAGTTCGGCGAAGACGCTGCGCATCAGCTCGTCGGTGCGGGCGCTCCCGGCGAGCGCGACCAGTTCCCGGTGGAAGTGGATGTTGGCGGTGGAGACACCTTTCCAGTCACCTTCGCGCGCTGCCCGCTGCCCGTCCGCGACGGACTGGGCGAGGCCCTCCACGGCATAGGGCGGCTTGCCGAGCCCGCGCACCACCGCGCACTCGACGAGACGGCGGGTGCGATAGATGTCCTCGACGTCGTCGACGGTCAGCACCCGCACGAAGACGCCCCTATTGAGCTCGTGCACTAGCAGCCGCTCGTGCGTGAGCAGCCGGAACGCCTCGCGCAGAGTGTTGCGCGAGACGCCCAGCGCCCCGCCGATGCTGTCCTCCGACAGTCGCGTACCGGGCGGGAAGTACCCCTCGGCGATACGGCTCCTGAGGATGTCCGACACCCGCTCGGCGGTGCTCGTACGGCCCAGCAGGGCGCGATCGTCGGCCAGTCCCGTCAGCTCTGCCATGCCCGAATTCAATCGCAGATACAAGAACGAAACAACATGGGTATTGAGGGATCGTTCAACGATCCTCTACCTTGGCGGGCAGGCGCCGACCGCACCGTCTCGGCGTCCACCGCTTCCCGCACGGCACGGCTCAGTCCCCAAGCACCCTCCGTCCCTCACTGTGAGGTGCCCATGAGCACGACCCCTCCATCCCAGGCCCTGACCGACGACGCCCAGCCCCACGCGGGCGAACCGGCCACCGAGGAAGGCGCGTTCGCCTGGCTGCGCGCGCTCGGACCCCGTGGCCGCCGCGCCTTCGCCGGCGCGTTCGGCGGCTATGCCCTCGACTCCTACGACTACTTCACGCTGCCGCTGAGCATGGTCGCGCTGGCGGCGTACTTCGGTCTCGACAGCGGCCAGACCGGCCTGTTCACCACGGTCACGCTGGTCGTCTCGGCGGTCGGCGGCGCGATCGCCGGTGTGGTCGCGGACCGCATCGGCCGCGTCAAGGCGCTGATGATCACCGTGGCCACCTACGCGGTGTTCACCGTGGCCTGCGGTTTCGCGCCCAACTACGAGACGCTGCTCGTCTTCCGCGCGCTTCAGGGCCTCGGTTTCGGCGGTGAGTGGGCGGTCGGCGCGATCCTGGTCGCCGAGTACGCGAGCCCCAAGCACCGAGGCCGCACCCTGGGCGCGGTCCAGAGCTCCTGGGCCGTCGGCTGGGCGCTGGCCGTGATCGTGAACACCCTTGTGTTCCAGTTCCTGGACGACGGCCTGGCCTGGCGCGTGATGTTCTGGACCGGCGCGCTGCCGGCGCTGCTCGTGGTCTGGGTGCGACGTCGGGTGCATGACGCCCCGGAGGCGGTCGCCGAGCGTGAGAAGAGCCCCCGGAATGGCTCGTTCGCCGCGATCTTCAAGCCGGGGACGGCCGACGCTCCCGGCCTGCTGCGTACGACGTTCTTCGCGGTCCTGCTCTCCACCGGCGTCCAGGGCGGCTATTACACACTGGCCACCTGGGTGCCCACGTACCTGAAGACGGAGCGCGGACTGTCCGTCGTCGGCACCGGCGGATACCTGACGTTCCTGATCTCCGGAGCCTTCATCGGCTACCTCACGGGCGGCTACCTCACCGACAGGCTGGGCCGCAAACGCAACATCCTGCTCTTCGCGATCCTGTCCGCGGTGTGCATCCTGGCGTACGCGAACATCCCGAGCGGCGCCAACGCCCTTCTCCTCGTGCTCGGTTTCCCGCTCGGCTTCTGTATGTCGGCGATCTTCAGCGGCTTCGGCTCGTTCCTCAGCGAGCTGTATCCGGCGGCGGTGCGCGGCACGGGACAGGGCTTCACCTACAACACGGGACGCGCCGTGGGCGCCGCCTTCCCCACCACCGTCGGATTCCTGGCCGACAGCTGGGGCGTGGGTGGCGCGCTGGTCTTCGGCGCGATCGGTTACGCCCTCGCCGCCCTGGCCCTCATCGGGCTCCCCGAGACCCGTGGGAAGGAGCTCCAGTGAACGACGCCGTCCACGACGGGCCGTTGAGCCTCATCCAGGACCGCCCCTCGAGTCCGCTCGACATCGACGGCCACGCGCACGCGTGGACCCCCAAGAAGGCGCGCGCCCAGTTCCGTTCGGGCGTGTCGGGCGCCACCGCAGGAGTCGCCGCGGGCCACACCCAGGCGAACCTGATCTCGGTGCCCGCCGACTGGGCGTACGACATGCTGCTGTTCTGCCAGCGCAATCCGAAGCCCTGTCCGGTCCTCGACGTCACCGACGCCGGTTCCTGGACCACTCCGCTCGCCCAGGGCGCGGACCTGCGCACCGACCTGCCGCGCTACCGGGTATGGGAGGACGGCGAGTTGGTCGACGAGCCCACGGATGTGCTGGACCGCTGGCGTGAGGACCTGGTGTCCTTCCTCATCGGATGCAGCTTCACCTTCGAGTGGGCGCTGAGCGCGGCGGGCGTCCCCATGCGCCATATCGAGCAGGGGCGCAATGTCTCGATGTACATGACGGAGCGCGAGTGCCGTCCCGCCGGGCGGCTGCACGGTCCGATGGTCGTGTCGATGCGGCCGGTCCCGCCCCAGCACGTGGCCGCGGCGATCAGGGAGAGCAGTCTGCTGCCCGCCGTGCACGGCAGCCCGGTGCACTGCGGCGAACCCTCGGGCCTGGGCATCCCGGATCTCTCACGCCCCGACTTCGGCGATCCGGTGGACGCCGAGCCGGACGACATCCCGGTGTTCTGGGCCTGCGGGGTGACACCGCAGGCGGCCGTGATGGCCTCCCGCCCACCCTTCGCGATCACCCACGCACCCGGCCAGATGTTCGTCACGGACACCCGTGACGAGCAGTACCGCGTGGCCTGAGCAGGAGAGACAGGAGAGACAGCACCTCATGACCCCGATCGATCTCAACGCCGACCTCGGCGAGGGCTTCGGCCGCTGGCGCCTCACCGACGACGAACAACTGCTGTCCGTCGTCACCAGCGCCAACGTGGCCTGTGGATTCCACGCCGGGGACGCGGCCACCATGCGGCGGGTGTGCGAGCTGGCGGCAGAGCGCGGTGTACGGATCGGCGCCCAGGTCTCCTACCGGGATCTGGCGGGATTCGGGCGGCGCGCGATGGACGTGCCGCCCGAGGAGCTGACGGCCGAAGTGGCGTACCAGATCGGCGCCCTGGAGGTCTTCGCGCGCGCGGCGGGCTCGCGCGTGGCGTACGTGAAGCCGCACGGCGCGCTGTACAACCGGGTCGTGCACGACGAGGAGCAGGCGGCGGCGGTCCTCGACGGCGTCCTGCTCGCGGACGCCGCCCTGCCCGTCCTCGGCCTGCCGTCCTCCCGCTTCCTGAAACTGGCCGAGCGGGCCGGACTGCCCACCGTCACCGAGGCGTTCGCAGACCGCGCGTACACCGAGGAGGGCACTCTGGTGCCGCGCACCCAGGACGGCGCGGTCATCACGGACGCCGAGACGGTCGTCGAACGCTCGGTGGGACTGGCCCGCTTCGGGGTGGTGACGTCCCACTCCGGAGAGCGCGTCCCGGTCCGCGCGCGCTCCCTGTGCCTGCACGGAGACACGCCGGGCGCGGTCGAACTGGCCCGCCGGGTGCGCGATCGGCTGGAGTGCTCCGGCGTCCGTGTGGAGGCGTTCGCATGAGGGCACTGCCCGTCGGCGACCGGGCCCTGCTCGTCGAGGTCTCCTCGGGCGAGACGGCCCAGGCCCTGCACGCCGAACTGCTGCGCCGCCGCGCGGAGGGCTCCCTCTCCGTGCGCGAGATCGTCCCGGCGGCCCGCACGGTCCTCCTGGACGGCCTGGACGACGACCCCGTCCGACTGGCGGAACGGCTCCCCACATGGCACATCCCGCCGCTGCCCGCACGAGCGGACGCGGCGATCGAGATCCCCGTACGGTACGACGGTCCCGATCTGGCGGATGTCGCGGCGCTGTGGGGGGTGGCCGAGCACGAGGTGCCGGAGATTCACGCGGCGGCCGAATTCCGGGTCGCCTTCTGCGGGTTCGCGCCCGGCTTCGGCTACCTCACCGGACTGCCGTCGCGGTACGACGTTCCTCGCCGCGCCACCCCGCGCACGACCGTTCCCGCGGGTGCCGTGGCGCTCGCAGGCCCGTACACGGGAGTGTATCCGCGCCCGTCGCCGGGCGGCTGGCAGCTGATCGGCACGACGGACGCCCTGTTGTGGGACCACGCGCGCGTGCCGGCCGCGCTGCTCGCTCCGGGCGCCCGGGTCCGCTTCGTGTCGGCGAGGCGGTCATGACGGACCGGGCCCTCTGCGTGGTCCGCTCCGGGGCCCTGACCACCGTCCAGGACGAGGGTCGGCCCGGCCATGCGCACCTCGGCGTACCGCGCTCCGGTGCCCTGGACCGGCCCGCTGCGGCACTCGCGAACCGGCTCGTCGGCAACCCCTCCGACGCGGCCCTCCTGGAGACGACACTCAATGGCTGTGCCCTACGGCCGCGTTCGACGGTCACCGTGGCGGTCGCGGGAGCGCCGTGCCCGGTCACCGTGGACGGACGGCCTGCCGCCTGGGGGGCTCCCGTGCGCGTGCCCGTCGGAGCGCTCCTGGACGTCGGCTCCGCGCGCGCGGGACTGCGCGGTTATGTGGCCGTCGCCGGCGGGGTGGCCGTGGAGGCGGTGCTCGGCAGCCGCTCCACGGACCTCCTCTCCGGTCTGGGTCCACCGCCCCTCACGGACGGCATGGTGCTGCCCCTGGGCCGCCCCGACGCGCTCCACGCGCGCGTGGACGTCGTCCCGCACACCGCTCCCCCCACCGAGCTGGTGCTGCGCGTGACGCTGGGCCCGCGCGACGACTGGTTCACGGCGGCCGCCCTGCGCACCCTCACCACCGGCGGCTACCAGGTGTCGTCCGCGAGCAACCGCATCGGCCTGCGCACGGAAGGGCCCTCACTGGAGAGGGCCGTTTCCGGCGAACTCCCCAGTGAGGGCATGGTGCTGGGCGCC
>NZ_JBEZKJ010000185.1:0-6918 GCF_040651675.1 Streptomyces sp. NPDC048415
GGGGGGGGGGGGGGGGGTGCGGGGGCCGGGGGGGGGGGGGGCGCGCGGCCCCCCCCCCCCAGTTGTTGGGTGCGCCGCGCCCCGGCCGCGCGCCCGCCCCCGCCTCTCGCATCCGGTGACGGGCGGACACCAGGCGGGAGGGGCACAATGCGTGGGGTGAACGCCGAAACCCCCAGGGTGACGCGGGCCCGGAGTCCGCACAGCGCTCCCGGCGCCGCTGAGCCCGCGGATCCCGCTGTGAGCGACGGTGGGCCGCGCCGGCTCCTCGTCCCCGCAGGGGTGCTCGCGGCCGTCGTCGGCGCCTTCGCCTACGTCGGGGCCGTCGACCCCAACCAGCCCGGTCACTACCCCGTCTGCCCGCTGTTGCGCTTCACGGGCGTGTACTGCCCCGGCTGCGGCGGCCTGCGCAGCGCGCACGCCTTCGTGCACGGGGACTTCGCCGCGGCCCTCACCGACAACGCGCTCGCCGTCGCGGGATACCTGCTCTTCGCCGTGGTGTGGACCGTCTGGGTGGTGCGGTCGGTGCGGGGACGCCCGGTGCGGCTGGATCTCGGGCCGGTCCACCTGTGGAGCGTGGGCGCGCTGGTGCTGGTCTTCACCGTTGTCCGGAACCTGCCGTTCGGCGGCTGGTTGCATCCTTGATCAAATGGCGAAGGTCCAGGTAGTGGGACCGGCGTCAACCGGATGCGAGGTCTACGCCTTCCTCCGGATACCATCGCAGTGACCCGTCTGTAGCGTCTGCGAGGCGGTGCACCGGGTCAGCTGATCAACCGCTTCAACTGTCCAGCGCAGGGAAGGGGGCCGCTCGCGTGAGTGTGCTCGACGAGATCATCGACGGAGTCCGTGCCGACCTCGCGGAGCGGCAGGCGCGCGTCAGCCTCGACGAGCTCAAGGAGCGCGCGGCGAAGGCTCCGGCGGCCAAGGACGGCGTGGCCGCGCTGCGCGGTGACAGCGTCAAGGTCATCTGCGAGGTCAAGCGCTCCAGCCCCTCCAAGGGCGCGCTCGCCGCGATCGCCGACCCGGCCGCGCTGGCCGCGGACTACGAGGCGGGTGGCGCGGCCGTCATCTCCGTCCTCACCGAGGAGCGCCGCTTCGGCGGCTCGCTGGCCGACCTGGAGGCCGTCCGCGCCCGCGTGGACATCCCGGTCCTGCGCAAGGACTTCATCGTCACGTCGTACCAGCTGTGGGAGGCCCGCGCGTACGGCGCCGACCTCGCGCTGCTGATCGTGGCCGCGCTCGACCAGTCCGCCCTGGAGTCCCTCATCGAGCGCGCCGAGTCCATCGGGCTCACGCCGATCGTCGAGGTGCACGATGAGGACGAGGCCGAGCGGGCGGTGGACGCCGGCGCGAAGGTCATCGGCGTCAACGCGCGCAATCTGAAGACCCTGAAGGTCGACCGCTCGACCTTCGAGCGGGTCGCCCCGGAGATCCCCGCCGGCGTCATCAAGGTCGCCGAGTCCGGTGTCCGGGGTCCGCACGACCTCATCGCGTACGCCAACGCCGGCGCCGACGCGGTCCTGGTGGGCGAGTCGCTCGTCACCGGCCGCGACCCGAAGACGGCCGTCTCCGACCTCGTCGCGGCCGGGGCACACCCCGCGCTGCGCCACGGACGGGACTGACACCTACGGTGCCCGCCTCGACCCACGCCACCGCCGTTCCCCGTCCGGGCCCGCGCCTCGACGGGGGTCCGGCGTGCGCCGGGTCGGCTGCGCCGGGCCCGGGCCGGGGAGACGCGTACGCGGTGTCGCCCGCCGGGCGCGGGGACGTGTACGGCGACGCCTGGTCGGCTGTGGCCGCGCCGCGAACCGGTCACGGGGACTCGTACTCCGGGCGCACCTGTGTGGGGTCCTCACCGGCGCTCCCGGGCTCGGCAGCCCGGGATCCCTATGCCCGCCTTGCCCGCGGCTGCCGTCCGCGCGGGTGCCGGGCGCCCGCGCGGCGGGTGCACGGGCGTCGGGTTCGCTATGTCATCGGCGATGAACCGGGTCAGGTGAACGGGATGCGATGGCCCGAGCGCGTACGCGCGCTCGCGCTCTCTCCGGCCGAGTCCGCCCTGCGGGTGGGCTGAGCCGGGGTCCGGCACCGTGGTGCACGCCGCGGTTTTCTCGCCGTCGCGCCGCACCTCAGGCTCCTACCGGCTCCGCCGCGGGCTCGGGCTTCGCCCGGTTCCCCGACGGGGTACCGGCCGGTTCGGCGCCGCCGATTACCGGCGATCACCGCCGATCACCGTCGTCGCGGCTGCTCGCCGTCGCGGCGGGGAAGGCCGGCCCGCCGGCAGCAGGCAAGGCACTGCCCCAGCCGCCTGGCCGGGGCCGTCGGCAGAGCCGCCGCCTGCGGTGTGGCTTCGGCCCGTCGGCAGAGGTGCTGCTTCTGTCGTGTGGCGTGGGTCCTCGGTGGAGGTGCTGCTGCTGTCGTGGCCTGGGTCCTCGGTGGAGGTGCTGCTGCTGTCGTGGCCTGGGTCGTCGGCAGAGGTGCTGCTTCTGTCGTGTGGCCTGGGTCGTCGGCAGAGGCGCCGCTCTTGCTGTGGGGCCGCCAGCCCCGTCGGAAGACGCTCCGTCCCTGTGGCGGGAACCCGTCTCCGTAACGGCGGGCGGTGTCGACGAGTGGCCGGTGCCGGAGGCGTATCGCGTGTGTGCCTGGTTAACGTGAACCCTGTCCGACTTGTAACCGGGGCTGTCGCCCCTGCGAGGTAACCGCATGCCCAGCGAGTTCTTCATTCCCGACCCCGAGGGTCAAGTTCCCAGCGCCGAGGGGTACTTCGGCGCCTTCGGCGGCAAGTTCATCCCGGAGGCGCTGGTCGCCGCCGTGGACGAGGTCGCCGTCGAGTACGACAAGGCGAAGGCGGATCCCGAGTTCGCCCGCGAGCTCGACGACCTGCTCGTCCACTACACCGGACGGCCCAGCTCCCTCACCGAGGTGCCCCGGTTCGCCGAGCACGCCGGTGGCGCCCGCATCTTCCTGAAGCGCGAGGACCTCAACCACACCGGGTCCCACAAGATCAACAACGTGCTCGGGCAGGCCCTCCTCACCAGGAGGATGGGCAAGACCCGTGTCATCGCCGAGACCGGCGCCGGTCAGCACGGGGTCGCGACGGCCACCGCCTGCGCCCTGTTCGGGCTCGAGTGCACCATCTACATGGGCGAGATCGACACCCAGCGCCAAGCGCTCAACGTGGCGCGGATGCGCATGCTCGGCGCCGAGGTCATCGCCGTGAAGTCCGGCAGCCGCACGCTGAAGGACGCCATCAACGAGGCGTTCAGGGACTGGGTGGCGAACGTCGATCACACGCACTACCTCTTCGGGACCGTCGCCGGCCCCCACCCCTTCCCCGCCATGGTGCGTGACTTCCACCGGGTCATCGGGGTCGAGGCCCGGCGCCAGATCCTGGAACGCGCCGGGCGGCTCCCCGACGCCGCCATCGCCTGCGTCGGCGGCGGCTCGAACGCCATCGGCCTCTTCCACGCCTTCATCCCGGACACGGACGTACGCCTCATCGGCTGCGAGCCCGCCGGACACGGCGTCGAGACCGGTGAGCACGCGGCCACGCTGACGGCAGGCGAGCCGGGCATCCTGCACGGTTCGCGGTCGTACGTCCTGCAGGACGAGGAAGGTCAGATCACCGAGCCGTACTCGATCTCGGCCGGCCTCGACTACCCGGGCATCGGGCCCGAGCACTCCTACCTCAAGGACAGCGGCCGCGGCGAGTACCGCGCGGTCACCGACGACGCCGCCATGCAGGCCCTGCGCCTGCTCTCCCGCACCGAGGGCATCATCCCGGCGATCGAGAGCGCGCACGCGCTCGCCGGTGCCCTCGAGGTCGGCAAGGAGCTGGGCAAGGACGGGCTGATCATCGTCAACCTCTCCGGGCGCGGCGACAAGGACATGGACACGGCCGCCCGCTACTTCGGCCTGTACGAGACCAAGGCCGACGCCGTCGTCCCCGCGGACGCCGACAGCGAGAACGCCGAGATCGAGGGGGACGCCAAGTGAGCGGCAACATCCAGCTGTTGAGCGACACCCTCGCCGGCGCAAAAGCGGAGGGGCGGTCCGCGCTCATCGCCTACCTGCCGGCCGGCTTCCCGACCGTCGACGGCGGCATCGCCGCGATCAAGGCCGTCTTCGAGGGCGGCGCGGACATCGTCGAGGTGGGGCTGCCCCACAGCGACCCCGTCCTCGACGGGCCGGTCATCCAGACCGCCGACGACATCGCCCTGCGCGGCGGAGTCCGGATCGCCGACGTCATGCGGACCGTCCGCGAGGCCCACCAGGCCACCGGCAAGGCCGTCCTGGTGATGACGTACTGGAATCCGATCGACCGATACGGCGTCGAGCGCTTCACCGCCGAGCTGGCGGAGGCGGGCGGGGCCGGGTGCATCCTGCCCGATCTGCCCGTCCAGGAGTCGGCGCTGTGGAGGGAGCACGCGGAGAAGCACGGTCTCGCGACCGTCTTCGTCGTGGCGCCGAGCAGCAAGGACGCCCGCCTCGCCGAGATCACCGCGGCGGGCAGCGGGTTCGTGTACGCGGCCTCGCTGATGGGCGTCACCGGGACGCGGGCGTCGGTGGGGGCGCAGGCTCAGGACCTGGTGCGGCGCACCAAGGCCACCACCGAACTGCCCGTCTGCGTCGGTCTCGGCGTCTCCAACGCCGCCCAGGCCGCCGAGGTGGCCGGCTTCGCCGACGGCGTGATCGTCGGCTCGGCGTTCGTGAAGCGGATGCTGGACGCGCCGGACGAGCAGGCGGGTCTCGACGCCGTACGCGCCCTCGCGGGCGACCTGGCGAAGGGCGTGCGCGGCACGATGTGAGGCACGGCCGGTTGCGTACGTAACGGACAATCCGCTCACTCGAACGGGTGGACCTGGGACCGGGGAGGCGCGCTGCGCCTCCCCGGTTCGTTCTGCCGGATGTGAGCGAGAAGAACCGTGACGGAAAGCGCAGCGCCCGCGAGCGGATGGCGGTCGAGCGAGAGAAGCAGAGGGCCGCGGAGAAGCGCCGGCGGGCGCTGATCGTGGGCGCGTCGGTGGTCTGCGTGCTGGGCCTCGCCGCAGTGGTCGGCGTGCTGGCGGCCAACTCCGGCAAGGACAAGAAGAGCGGCGCGTCGGGCCCGGTCGTGTCGCCCTCGGGGGCCACAGGCAAGGACAGTCTCGCGATCCCCGTCGGCAAGGACGCCGCCAAGTCGGCCCTCACGGTGTGGGAGGACTTCCGCTGCCCGGCCTGCCAGGCCTTCGAGACGGTGTACCGCCCGACGATCCACCAGCTGGTCGACTCCGGGCAGCTGAAGGTCGAGTACCACCTCGTCACGCTGATCGACGGGAACATGGGCGGCAGCGGCTCCCGCGACGCCGCCAATGCCGCGGCCTGCGCCCAGGACGCCGGAAAGTTCACCGCGTACCACGACGTCCTGTACGAGAACCAGCCGAAGGAAGCGAGCGACGAGTTCGCCGACAGCTCCAAGCTCATCGAGCTGGCGGGCAAGGTCGACGGTCTCGACACCCCGGCCTTCCAGAAGTGCGTCAAGGACGGCACGCACAACAGCTGGGTCGTGAAGTCGAACCAGGCGTTCCAGAACGGCCACTTCGGGGGGACGCCGACCGTGCTCTTCGGCGGCAAGAACATCTACGCGGACCAGACGATGACCCCGGCCAAGCTGAAGCAGATGGTGGAGGCGCAGAACAAGGGCTGAGCCCCTCATCGGTCTCCCGGTGCCCTCGGCCGTCGGCGGTCCGGGGGCACCGCACGTTATGGACCCGTTGCCGGGCCGCTTGCCGTGGGTGGTGTCCGGCACGGTAGCGTCGACCTTGCCATGGAACTTGCCTACATTCCCAGCCCGTCGCGCGGTGTGCTGCACCTCGGCCCCATTCCGCTGCGCGGCTACGCGTTCTGCATCATCATCGGCGTCTTCGTAGCCGTCTGGCTCGGCAACAAGCGCTGGGTCGCCCGGGGCGGGCGGGTCGGCACGGTGGCCGACATCGCCGTCTGGGCCGTCCCCTTCGGCCTCGTCGGCGGACGGCTGTACCACGTGATCACGGACTACGAGCTGTACTTCAGCGAGGGCCGTGACTGGGTGGACGCCTTCAAGGTCTGGGAGGGCGGGCTCGGCATCTGGGGCGCGATCGCGCTCGGCGCGCTCGGCGCGTGGATCGGGTGCCGGCGCCGGGGCATCCCGCTGCCCGCGTACGCCGACGCCGTCGCACCCGGCATCGCCTTCGCGCAGGCGATCGGGCGCTGGGGCAACTGGTTCAACCAGGAGCTGTACGGCAAGGCGACGGATGTTCCCTGGGCGCTGCACATCACGTCCTCCGCGGACGGGCGCGTGCCGGGCTACTACCACCCGACGTTTCTGTACGAGTCCCTGTGGTGCATCGGTGTCGGGCTCCTCGTCCTGTGGGCCGACCGCCGCTTCAAGCTCGGCCACGGGCGTGCCTTCGCGCTGTACGTCGCCGCGTACTGTGTCGGCCGCAGCTGGATCGAGTACATGCGCGTCGACGACGCCCACCACATCCTGGGGCTGCGTCTGAACGACTGGACCGCGATGGCGGTCTTCCTCCTCGCGGTGCTGTACATCGTCATCTCCTCGCGCCGCCGTCCGGGGCGTGAGGAGATCGTGGAGTCCGGCGCGGAGGCCTCCGGCGAGGCCGTGGATCTGGAGAAGCCGGCGGAGGCCGAGCCCGAGAAGTCGGCGGAGTCGGCGGAGGCCGGGGAGTCCGCCGAGGGCGGGGACGCGGCCGAGGCCGAGGAAGAGGCCGGGTCGGCCAAGAAGAGCTGAGTCTTTTCGGTACGTCGAAGGGGGCGCCGCGTCCTGGAACGCGGCGCCCCCTTCGCGTGCCCGTGCGGGTTCAGACGTGTCTCGCCCCCTCCGCCCCTGCCCGTCCCGTACCTGGGGGGCTTCGCCCCCCAGACCCCCCGTATCGCGCTTCGCGC